>DFYS01000167.1:0-2969 GCA_002383405.1 Moorella sp. UBA4076 | reverse complement strand
TCAGGCGCCACTTCTCGCCCTTATAGCTGGTAGGGGCGCACCACTATGAGCGTCTTCTACCATATCTTACTGCTCCAAAAGCGCCCGCGGATGGGCGTGCTGGTATATCTCTCGTAACCGTGCCTGGCTGATATGGGTGTAGATCTGGGTAGTGGTCAGATTAATGTGGCCCAGGAGTTCCTGCACCACCCTCAGGTCGGCTCCCCGCTCCAGCAGGTGGGTAGCGAAGCAATGGCGCAATGTATGGGGTGATATACCGCCGCTTAATGCAGCTTTTTCAACATAGTGGCTCAATCTTTCGCGTACACCCCGGACTGTCAGGCGGCCGCCGAGGTGATTGAGATACAGCGCCTGCAATTCCGGCGGGTTACGGCGGCGCGCCAGTTCCGGGCGTCCCCGCGCCAGGTAATCCCGGTTGGCATTAACGGCCTGCCTCCCCAGCGGGACAATCCTTTCCCGCCGGCCCTTGCCCAGGACGCGGGCGTAACCCGCCTCCAGGTCCAGGTTTTCCTTATCCAGGCCTACCAGCTCGCTCACCCTGATGCCGGAGGCATAAAGGGTTTCCAGGATAGCCCGGTCCCTCAACCCCAGGGGGGTGGTAGCCGGTGCGGCCAGCAGTTTTTCCACCTCAGCATAGATCAAAAAGCGCGGTAAATGCTTTTGCCGCCGCGGCCCGGTAATGAAGGCCACCGGGCTGGCCGTCACCTGTCCCTCGCGGAGCAAGAAACGGTAAAAGGACCTCAAGGCGGCCAGCTTGCGGCCCATACTGGTCTTTTCCTGGCCCAGCTGGTTCAGCCGGCCTAAAAACCGGCGTACCAGCCAGCTATCGACGTCAGCGGGACCGCCCGTGGGACCCAGCCGTTCCCATACAAAGGCGGCGAACTGCTCGATGTCGGTCCGGTAGGCGGTAACAGTGCAGGGCGAGGCCATCTTTTCCCCTTCCAGGTATGTAATAAACCCAACCAGCCCTTCCGCAAAGGCCCTGCCGATCAAAGCCCCCACCTCCAAACTCTATATATGCTAACATATTCACCAGCAAAGTGCAAGTCAATTGCCCGAAAATTCACCGAGGCCCGCCCAGATTTGCAGCGCCCGTTCTGACAGGGCCCGGTTGCGGATCTCCCGTCGCTTCTGCCGCTGTTCCAGGGGCGGCAGCAGGCCGAAATTGATATGCATCGGCTGCAGGGGGTCATGAGTAGGATCGGTAATATACTGCAGCAGGGCGCCATGGGCTGTGGTTGGTGGCGGGATGATTGGTTCCTGGCCCTTCAGACAACGGGCGGCATTGACCCCTGCCACCAGGCCGCAGGCGGCCGATTCGATGTACCCTTCGACGCCGGTCAGCTGGCCGGCGAGAAAAATATGCGGGTGTCCCTTCAACTGCAGGGTGGGTTTCAGCAGGCGGGGCGAATTGATATAGGTGTTGCGGTGCATGACCCCGAAACGGACAAACTCGGCCTCCTCCAGGCCGGGGATCAAGCGGAAGACCCGCTCCTGCTCCCCCCATTTGAGACTGGTCTGAAAACCGACCAGGTTGTAAAGCGTCCCGGCGCGGTTATCCCGGCGCAGCTGCACCACCGCATAGGGTTCCCTGCCGGTAGCCGGGTCTACCAGCCCTACCGGCCTTAAGGGGCCGTAGCGTAAAGTATCCGGCCCGCGGCGGGCCATGACTTCCACCGGCATACAACCCTCAAAAACAACCTCCGGCTCAAATTCATGCCGGGGGTGGCGTTCAGCGGTTAGCAAGGCTTCATAAAAGCGGCGGTATTCCTCTGCATCAAGAGGACAGTTAAGGTAGTCTTCCTCACCGCGGCCGTAACGGGAAGCCCGGAAAATACGGTTGTAATTCAAAGAGGCGGCGGTAACGATGGGCGCCGCAGCATCGTAGAAGTATAGATACTGGTTGCCGGTAAATTCCTTCAAGCCCGCTACCAGGTCCGGTGACGTTAAAGGGCCGGTGGCGATAATCAGCATTTCACGGTCCGGGACAGTTCGCGCTTCTTCGCGAATGATGGTTACATTTTTTTCGTCTTCCAGGGCCGCCGTTATCCGGGCGGCTAATTCCTCCCGGTCTACGGCCAGGGCCTTGCCGGCCGGCACCCGGCAGGCGTCGGCGGTGGCGATGATCAGGGAACCGGCGCGACGCATCTCCTCTTTGAGCAGCCCGGCCGCGTTATCCAGGGTGTCGGCGCGCAGGGAATTGGAACAGACCAGCTCGCCCAGGCAGGCTGTCTTATGCGCCGGCGTCATCCGGCCCGGTCGCATCTCCCATAGTTCAACCTGCATTCCCCGCCTGGCCGCCTGCCAGGCAGCCTCGCTCCCGGCCAGGCCACCGCCGATAATGGTCAGCTTCGCCAACTTCAGCACCTCATACCTTTTTTACTGACGCCCACCCTGGAAATAGATGTGAGAAGTGAGAAGTGAGATGTGGGAGGCTGGTAGGAACCCCGCACTCAATCCTGACTTATTAAAACTGCTGATATAATCCTGAACATGATGGTTTCTATCCTAAGCCACTATACTTACAGTTGAGTGCTGGGCGGGATGGCAGCTCCCCTANNCGTACCCCCTGCCGGGAAGCCTTCTCCACCAGGCGGGTACCACAGCGGGGGCAGTCCTGGTTGGTGGGTTTATCCCAGGAAACGTAATTACATTGCGGGTAATTCTGGCAGCCGTAGAACCGGCGGCCCTTTTTCGAGCGCCGGGCTACAATCTCGCCGCCGCAGCGGGGGCATTGAACACCGATAGTCTCCAGCAGGGGTTTGGTGAAACGGCACTCCGGAAAGCCGGGACAGGCCAGGAATTTGCCGAAACGCCCGGTTTTGACGACCAGGTTGCGACCGCAGAGTTCGCACTTTTCGTCACTGACCTCTTCCGGCAGCTCGATGGTAGCAATCTCTTTTTCGGCCCGTTCCAGGACCTTGCTGAAGGGTTCATAAAACCCGGCCACTACCTGGCGCCAGGATAAC
>DFYS01000081.1:299-2865 GCA_002383405.1 Moorella sp. UBA4076 | reverse complement strand
TTGGTCATCACCGGCACCGGTTTACCCAGTTCCCGGAGAACACCTTCAACAACATTATCCACCACTTCATTAATGTCACGGGCGAACTGCTCCTGGGTATGCTCAAAGCCTGTCCCCGTTAAATCCTTGAGCTGGCAGAAATCCTCGAGGATATTTTTAGCCAGCTGGAACTCGGTAAGATCAAAATTTAAGCACAGGCACCCAATGATCTTGCCACTGTTATCGCGGATAAAGATGGTCGAGGATTTTAATACCTTGCCGTCCCTGGTACGGTTCAAATAGCCAATCAGATCCTCCGTAGCATCGCCATAACGCTGTAAGGCCTCCAGTACCAGGTTGGTAACCGGCGCCCCGATGTCCCTGTTAGTCACCGTACCGGCTTTNNCCGAAGGTAGCCGCTATACCCCGGGCAACCGGCTTTAAAGCATCCAGGGCGGGATGGTTAGGCCTGGCAGCCATAATGAGCCTCCTTACTAGTTTTTTTGTTTTTTTACCGGAATATATTCTTTTCCATGGTCGCTATCCTCTTTTCGGCTTCTTTAAATCTTCGGACGCCGGTGGATAATGTCTTGCCTATCACCCGCCTGACCGATATAATGCTGATAACATATTTTCCCACGATTATATGATATAGTATCATGCGGTACGCAGAAAGCAATGGTCATGATTTGGCATTTCTTCCCAAGGATCTAAACGCCCTGTTTTTGGTTCTATTTTTTCGGGTCTGTTGTTTCCGGTCGCAGGACCCACCACATGCCCAGCGAAGCCAGTATGCCTGCAACACTACCAAAATAAAAAGGCACCCCGGAGCCGAAGGTATCCCATAAAAAGCCGGCCAGTGCAGAAGCCGGCAGGAGGCCTATGCCTACAATAGTAGCGTGAAGGCCGATAAGGGTAGCCTTCTGCTCCGGAGGCGCGATGTCTACTACCAGGGCCTTTTCTACCCCTTCGGTAAAGCCGGTATAGAGGCCGTACAAGGCAAAAAGCCACCACATGACAACCTGGTTTTTAACCACGGCAAAACCTAGATATACCAGACCATAGGCCAGGTAACCAAGAACCAGCAACGACCGCCGGCCGATGCGGTCCGACAGGCGGCCTGCCGGATAAGAAACCAGGCTGTAAACGAGGTTATAAACCAGGTATAAAAGCAGGACCATTTCCGGAGCAAAACCAAGATTACCGGCCCGCAACAATAAAAATTGGTTGGAAGAGTTGCCCAGAGTAAAAAGGAAAGCAACTATCAAAAATAACCGTAAACGCGGGTTGAGAACCCGCCAGTCCAGGGATATTTTCTTCGCCTGGACCCCGGCCGGCCTTTTTTCCCGTACCAGGAACAGGACGGCAACCCCCAGGATAGCTGGGATAAGGGAATACAGGAAAACCGCCCGGTAATCCCCCTGGTAACCTGTTAAAAAATAATAAGCCAGCACTACCCCCAGGCTGGCTCCCAGGGTATCCATGAGCCGGTGCAAGCCAAAGGCGGCCCCTCGCTGCCCCGCTGTGGCTGATTCGGCGATAATGGCATCCCGGGGAGCAGTACGCACACCCTTACCAAAGCGGTCTGCCAAACGTCCTGCCAGCACCCAACTCCAGGAAGTCGCCAACACAAGAAATACCTTGCCCAGGGCTGAAATGCCGTAGCCGCCGATAGCCAGGGGCTTCCTGCGTCCCAGGCGATCGGAAATAGCTCCGGAAAAAACCTTAAGAAGGCTGGCCACGCTTTCGGCCAGGCCTTCAATAATGCCGACAATTGCAGGGCTGGCCCCCAGGGCCGTGGTCAGGTAAAGGGGTAACAGAGGATAAACCATCTCCGTGGAAATATCGGTCAGCAGGCTGGTGAGGCCGGTAATAAGGACGTTAAACACAAAAAAGACCCCTTGCAGTTTATTGTGCCGTTGATACGGTTTTAGTTTAGCAAAGACAATTGTAACTACTCAGCCTACCAGGCGGNNATGGTGGCCTGAGCAGTTACAGAAAATTATCTGTCACAAGTGCTCCATATCATTAGTCTTGTGAGCTAGTTAGCCATATGGTTGCTTTTGCTCTAAGTCTGATTGATTAGTTGTCGCTACCAGTTATATTATACCATCATCAGACCTGGCGGTTAAGGAGATTACTTTATCCTTCCTGNNCCCTGCCAGGTGCCCAGGACCAGGCCGCCGTTATGGACGATTATTGTCTGGCTGCTGCCCATGAGTGAAGCCTTGATGTGGGCCGGCGAGTTGCCTTCCCGGTGATGGTAACCCCCGGTGGGAACGATTTTACTCAGGGCCGCCAGGATGTCGGTTACCACGTCCGGGTCGGCGTTTTCGTTGATGGTCACCCCCGCGGTAGTGTGGGGTATATAGACCAAACAAAGGCCGTCCTTTATCCCCGCCTGTTGCACCGCTTTAACGGCCAGGTGGGTGATATCGATCATGGCCTCTTTGCTCTGGGTCTGGAGATCAAAAGAGAAAAGCATTTTAACCGCCCTCCATACATAAAAACGTAACTACCCTGGAAATAGCGTTCTGCCGATCAGTATGTTACTGTATCGGGTGTATCGGGGGTGAGGCAGGTTCCC
>DFYS01000081.1:0-264 GCA_002383405.1 Moorella sp. UBA4076 | reverse complement strand
AATGCGCCTTCCGGGAACCTGCCCCCACCCTCTCCCATAATGCTACCGTTTTCATCCTTCTGCTGGTGCCGTCGCAGCGGCATGGGTGTCTACCCTGGAAGTAGATGTAAGAAGTAAGATACCGACCTCATTACAGTACAGCCCGCCGGTTGCCTTTAAGTGCCCGGGCTTCCTCCAGGTAATTATAGATCGTAAATTTAGAAACCGCCAGGGCCTGGGCGGCCACATCCACCGCCCCTTTGACCAGGAAAATACCCCGGTCGT
>DFYS01000062.1:22455-36027 GCA_002383405.1 Moorella sp. UBA4076 | reverse complement strand
ATGGCCCCCGCGAGGGGCTGGAACGATTCCTGGCCGCTTACCAGGCCGACCCCCTGGTGGAGTCCGCCCTGGAGCGCACCCGGAGGCTCCAGTATTTCCTGGAACAGGGGTTGAACCACTTCCTGTTTATCTATGGTTACCTGACCTCGCCGCAGCTGGTCCTGCCCGCCACCCCGGCCTATCAGGACCTGCGCGACCAGAAGGCGCGGTTGCTGGCCCTGATTAACAGCCCGGACGTATTCTACCAGGAGGAGGCCTACCAGCAGCTAGCCGCCGCTTTTACCCGTTTCCAGCGCGCCTATAGCGACGCCTACCTGGTTGAACACCGGCGGCTGCGCGCCCCGGAACGCTTCCAACCCTATCACTCCCTGCGGCAGGGTGAGGCTTACCGGCTCTTAAGCCTCCTCAGCCAGCTGCAGCAGGTGGCCGTTGCCGATACTCTGGGCCGGGTCAACCAGCTGCTGGCCGCCGCCGTGGCGCACCAGTGCCCGCTGCATCCAGAAGATAAACTCCCCCTCCAGCCCGCCTGCTCCTGCGGCCTGGTGCTGGGGGAGACTGATGCCCTGCCCGCCCCGGCGGCCATCAGCGCCGCCATGGAAGCAGGAATCCGCTCTTACATCAGCGCCCTGCAGGAACCCCTCTACTAGGAAAAGATCCGCGGCTTCCTGGCTGGCCTGGAGCAGGTGGGCCAGGGCCAGGCAGCTGCCCGCGGGCGCCAGCTCCTGGCCCTGGACGCGGAAGCGCCCGGGCTGCTGGCGGAGCTGGCACCCCTCCTCAATCGCCATACCATCAACCTGATTCAAGAAGCCCTGGCCGGCCAGGTCCTGGTAGTCGAGCGTAACCTGGATGACCTCTATGACCTCCTCGCCGGCCGGGTTTTCCTCCCGGCGCAACTGCTGGAGGTGGTCCAACAGTGGCTGGCTGGACCGGCGCCGGAAAAGCCGGCCGCCACCACGCACATCCGGGTGCTGGCCGCCGGCCGCCGGGAAACACCGGCCGTAGCCGACGGCAATGCCGCCCCTTACCAGGCTGGCCCGGGCGCGCTCTACAGCTGGCTGGCCGCCGGTTATCCCGAGCTGGTACCCCTCTGGCAGCAGCAGGGGGAAAGAGAGCTGGCCCGCACCGTAGCCACAGCCTGGTGGCTGGCCGTTCACCACCTGGATGGCGGCCTGTTACGGCAGCTCTGTTCCCTGCCGCTAAGCGAACCGGCTATTCCGGCCAGCCTCCGCGAGCTGGGCCGCCAGGTTTTTGAACTCCGCGCCGGCCCGCCGGAAGTAATGGAGCTTATCCCGGCCTGTGCCCGCCAGGCCCTGGCCGATGGCGGCCTGCTGGACGAATACTGGCAGGCCCTGGCAGCGGAGCCTGCTCCTTCCGGGGCGGCGCTGCTGGCTATCCTCCAGCGGGAAACCATTTTCCCGGCTCTTCTCCACCGGGCTGCGCGGGAGTATCTGCAGTGGCTCGCCCGCGCCGGGAACCAGGAAAGAGCCGCCGCCCTGGCGCTAGTTTCNNCTTTGACCGCGGCCAACCCGGCGGGTTATGATGCTCCGGCCTGGGAAAAAATCTATATCACCCACCTGGGCGGTTTGGAAAGCGCTTATGCCCGCCTGCGGCAGCAGCTGGCCTGCTTCAACCTCAGCGACGCCCTGCCCTTAAACCGCCTGGAAACCGACCTGCAGCAGGTCCTGGACCGGTTCAGCCAGGCTTTCCAGGAGTTTTACCAGCAGGCCGGGCGGGCTGCCGGCCTGACCCTGGCGCAGCTGCCAGCGCGGCTGGACCGTTATCGCCAGCGCTGGCGGCCGCAGGCGCTCTACTTCATCTGGCTCGACGGTTTACGCCTGGACGCCGGCGAGACTATGGTCGCCGAGCTAGACCAGACCGGCAGCATCCAGCAGGAAATCGCCCGCGGCCTCCACTGGGCCCCTCTGCCGGCGGTAACCGCCACCCAGCTGGCCAGCCTGCAGGAAGCGGGGGTTGCTTTCCGTTTCCTGGACGCCGGCAGCCCCGACCACGACCTGGCTACCCTGGCCCGCGCTGGCAACCGCCTGGTCCCGGGGCAGGAAGATGTCGCCCTGCGCCTCGATCTGGTTGACGACCGCATCCACACTGCGACGGACGATTACGCTGCTTTCCAGGAGGAACTGGCCCTGGGTTTCCGCCGCCGGCTGCTACCCCTGCTAGCCGCCCTGCCGGAACAATCCCTTATCCTCCTTACCGGCGATCACGGTTATACCATCAACCACCGCTTCCGGCCGGAGGATAAACACAAGCAGCCGCGCTACCTTCACGGCGGCTGCTCACCCCAGGAGGTCCTGGTCCCCTGGCTGCTCCTGTGGAAGACGGGCAACCGGCCGCAGGGCCGGCTTTAAGCCACCAGCTCGCTGCTTCCCCCGGCGCTAATTTTTGCTGGGTTGCACGCCCAAATCGGGCCGCCCGGCCGGCCCTGAACGCTTTAGCTCGCCGCTTCGGCGACCAGGTAGCGGATGCGGGTGAGGACGTCTTCCAGCAGGGCCAGTAACCCCTGCTGGTCCAGGCCGGCCGCCCGCACTCTGATGGTCAAACCGCCGGCGGAAGAGAAGGAGAGTTTGCGGGGGAAGAACTGGGTCAGCTGCAGCAGCTTCTCGCCGCGCAGGTGATGGTGTTGCCCAAACTTCAGCTCGACCTCCTTGCCCTTTTGCTGCACTCCGGTCACCCCGATTTCCTGGGCCAGCAGGCGTACGCGGGCCAGGCTGAGAAGGTTTTGCGCCGCTGCCGGGGGACGGCCATAGCGATCCACCATCTCGCCGGCAATATCGTTGACCTCGTCCAGCTCCCGCGCCGCCATCATCCGCTGGTAGATCTCCATCTTTAAAGCGGCGTCGGGTATATACTCGTCGCTCAAGAAGGTATCCACCATTAATTCCACCGGAGCCATTGCCGGGGCCGCCGCCGGGGTCGCCGCCGGTAAGGCTTCGCCCCGCTGCAGTTTTAGCTTCTGGACGGCTTCCTCCAGCAGCTGACAGTAAAGGTCAAAGCCGACAGCCAGCATGTGGCCATGCTGCTCCGGCCCCAGGAGGTTCCCCGCCCCCCGGATCTGCAGGTCGCGCAGGGCGATTTTATAACCGGAGCCAAAGGCGGTAAACTCCCGGATCGCCGCCAGGCGCTTCTCGGCGATCTCGCCCAGGGCCTTATCCTGCCGGTAGGTGAAATAGGCATAAGCCAGGCGGTTGCTGCGGCCTACCCGGCCGCGCAGCTGGTAGAGCTGGGCCAGACCGAAGCTGTCGCTTTCATCGACAATCAGGGTATTGACGTTGGCGATATCAAGACCGTTTTCAACAATGGTGGTACACACCAGCACATCATAACTGCCTTCGATAAAGTCCAGCATGACCTTTTCCAGTTCTTTTTCATCCATCTGGCCATGGCCCACCCCCACCCGCGCCTCGGGTACCAGCTGCTGGATATGGTAAGCAAAACGATCGATGTCAGCGACGCGGTTGTGGATAAAGTAAACCTGACCGCCGCGGTCCAGTTCCCGGCGGATAGCCTCGCGCACCATCTCCGGGCTGTATTCGACCACATAGGTCTGGACAGGGAAACGGTCCTCCGGCGGAGTTTCGATCAGGCTCAAATTGCGCACCCCGGCCAGGGCCATATGCAGAGTGCGGGGGATGGGCGTCGCCGTCATGGTCAGAACATCGACGCTGTAACGCAGTTTCTTCAGCTTTTCCTTGTGGGCAACACCGAAGCGCTGTTCTTCATCAATAATCACCAGCCCCAGGTCTTTGAAGGCCACATCGCCGGAAAGCAGGCGGTGGGTGCCGATGACAATATCGACTTCCCCCCGTCGTAAATGACGGACGATGCGCTTCTGTTCCCCCGGGGTCGAGAAACGGCTTAAAACGGCTACTTTGACCGGAAAGGGGGTAAAACGGGCCTGGAAGGTATTATAATGCTGCTGGGCGAGGATGGTCGTGGGTACAAGTACCGCCACCTGCTTGCTGTCCATAACGGCCTTAAAAGCCGCCCGCATGGCCACCTCGGTCTTGCCGTAACCAACGTCGCCGCACAGGAGGCGGTCCATGGCGCGGGGTTGTTCCATATCAGCCTTCACTTCGGCGATGGCTTTCAGCTGGTCCGGTGTTTCAGTATAAGGAAAGTTTTCTTCGAACTCCTGCTGCCAGGGGGTGTCCGGGGAAAAGGCATAGCCGGGGATAGCCTCCCGCCTGGCGTAGAGCTCCAGCAATTCCTCGGCCATCTGCCGTACCGCTTCCTGGACGCGACTCTTGACCTTATGCCACTCATTACCCCCCAGGCGATACAGGCGGGGCACGTGACCTTCGGCGCCGACGTATTTTTGCACCAGAAAGACCTGGTCAACAGGTACGTAGAGGCGGTCCTGGCCGGCATACTGGAGCAGGAGGTAATCCTTTTTGACGCCGCCGACCTCCAGCTGCTTCATGCCCAGGTAACGGCCGATGCCGTGATGGATATGGACGACATAGTCGCCTTCCCGAAAATCGCTGAAAGAAGCAACTTTGCCGCCTTCGCGGGCTATCTTCAGGCGCCGCGCCCTTTTGACGCCGCCGTAAATCTCGGCGTCACCCAGGACCACCAGGCGCATTGCCGGCCAGGCAAAGCCCTGGCGCAGGCGCCCCGGGGCAATGAACACCTGCCCCCTGCCGGGGAGGTCGGCGACTTCACCCAGAGCCTGAGCGGGGATGCCCTGCTCGGCCAGGCCCTGGCGCAGACCGGCCACCCGGTCCGGGTCGGCTACCATAAGGACGATGCGATAACCGTCCCGCCGCCAGCGGCTGAGCTCATCAACAATCAGGTTCAAGCGGCCCTGAAAGGCCGGCAGAGACTGGGCGTTGGCGCTGATGGCCCGCCGCGGGCTGGTCCCCGACATCCGCCGGGGCAGCAGGGAGAGATAAAGACGCTGGTAGCGCTGGAGAAGGTGTTCCAGCTCCTCTGTTTCCAGGTAAGCCTGTCCCTGGGAGGGCAGGGCCGACCCGGCGGCCAGCATTTCGGTAAGAGTTCCCAGGCGCTGCTGTTCCCGCCGCCGCATCTCCTCCTGCAGGCGTGCCGGGTCGTCCAGAACGACCAGGGGCGGCTGCCGAAAGTAATCAAACAGGGTGGCCAGGCGGGGATAAAAAAGCGCCTGCAACTGGCCGATACCTTCCGGCCAGTCCCCCGCTTCCAGCCGCGCCAAAAGCCCCTGCACCCGCTCCTTTAATTCCCGCGCCGCTGTGGGTTTCCGCCGCTGCAGGACGCTATAACTGCGTTCCAGCTCCTCCTGCAACGCCTGGCGGCCGACCTGCCAGTCCGGCGGCGGCAGCACCTCCCGCGCCGGCCCTACAGTGATGGCCCGCACAGCCGTCACCGAACGCTGGGTATCGGGGTCGAAATAACGCAGGGATTCAATTTCGTCACCAAATAATTCTAAACGCACCGGCCCTTCGGCACCCAGGGGATAGATATCGATTATCCCGCCCCGGGCCGCCAGCTGGCCGGGGGCTTCGACTACTTCCCCGCGGTGGTAACCCAGCTCCACCAGCCGTCGCAGCAAGGCCTCCCGGTCGATGGCCTGGCCGATTTCCAGCGTCAGGAGGGCCTGTTTTAGCATCTCCGGCGGCGGCAACCGGTGCAGCAGCGCATCCGCCGGTACCACCAGGGCTCGCAGCCGGCCGGTGACCATCTCCGTCAGCGCCTGGAGCCGCTGGCCGGCCAGTTCCGGGCTGTGGGCATATACCTCCAGCGGCAGCAGCTCCGCCGCCGGCAGGTAGCCGATACCTTCCCCGTTCCAGAAAGATTCGATATCCGCCACCAGCCGCCCTGCTTCCTCACTCCCGGCAGTGACGATCATGAGGGGATGATTAATAAGGAGCATGGCCGCCAGCCAGGGGCCCTTTAAACCCTCCGGCAGGCCGTAAAGCTGCTGCTCCGCCAGGCCCTGTTTGAAACCGCTGCTGATGCTGTGAAATTGCTCACTATCTCTGATAATTTGTAATATACCATAATTAAGCATTTACTGCGTTCCCGCCTAATTTAGAGGTAAAAAGTGCGAGGTTAGAGGTGAGAGGCCGGTAATATTATATTCTTTCCCCGGAAAAGAAGTCAAGTTTTATTGTTGGAAAAGTGATGCAGGCTTAAAATAATCTGGTTCCAGGTCAGGTGGGCCAGGAAACCGCTCGCCCAGGCCAGCCCGGTGTGGCCGAAACGGGCATAAGTTAATGAAACCAGCACCCCGAAAAAGGTATGGGCCGCTACGGCGGCCAAGGCCGGCTTAACCTTCCCTGCTGCAAAAACCAGTTCCCAGGCTGCTTCCGCCAGGCCGAAGATACTGTGCACGCCGACCAGGGAGGCCCCGCTGGCCAGGGCCAACCCTGTTTTCAAAGTCTCTTCCATCGCCGGTCCCAGGGCCGGGATGGCCGCGCGGCCCAGCAGTTTTACTAGCAAGTAATTAAGCGGTGCCGCTCCCAGGGCGGCCGCTATTCCTGCCAGTAATGTTAACATGTTTCGGCGCGCGATAACAATCGCATCATCCGCCGCCGTCCCCTTCCCCGGCCGGGCGCGTCTCCCGGGTGCTGTTGAAGCGATTCATAGCCTCTTCCAGGTCGCCTCCCTCCAGGAGGAAGCGGATGGCCTGGGCCGCCTGCAGGAGCACCGGGCTCACCAGTGCCCATTCCGCTGCCGTAAAGGGCTGCAGGACATAGTCGACTACATCTTCCCCCGCCGGCGGCCGGCCGATACCTATTTTGAGCCGGGGTACGGCGGTAGTCCCCAGGGCGGCGATAATCGACTGCAGGCCGCGGTGGCCGCCGGAGCTGCCCGCAGGCCGGATGCGCATCCGCCCCGGTGCCAGGTCCAGGTCGTCATGAACAATCAGCATTTCCGCCGGCGTAATCCCGTACCATCGGGCCAGCGGGGCTACCGCCTGACCGCTGTTGTTCATCAAGGTCAGGGGTTTTACCAGCAGCACCCGCTCTTTACCCACCATCACCCGCCCGGTCAGAGCCTGGTGACGGCCGGGACGCAGGTTCAGGCCCAGGTCGTCGGCCAGCAGGTCCAGGACCATGAAACCGGCGTTATGTCTGGTGGCCTCATAGCGCGGGCCGGGATTGCCCAGCCCTGCCACCATGCGGACAGCCGCCGGCTGCCGGCCGCCGGCGGCTGCCAGCTTGCCGGCCCTGGCATCTGCCCAATTACTGGAGTTAAAACCTTTCTGACCGTCGTTTTGACCTGCCGGGGCTGCAACAACGCTGTGGGTAGTTACTTCGGCTAACATTACGCTGGCGTCCCCCTGGAAATAGCGTTCTTACGAAATTGTATGCTGCTCTACCGGGGCGGGGCAGGTTCCCGGAAGGCGCATTTTTAAGCTTCGAGTATCAAGAGCGGGTGAGGCCCTCGGGAACAGCGCGGCCAGCACTCAATTATCAATTTAGTGGCTTGAGTTTAGAAACCACCATATGAGATTTATGTTAGTAATTTAAGCAGCACGGGATTGAGTGCCGGGCTGCGGAGCGAGGTCCTTGTATTAGGGCGAGAAGTCGCGCCTGCAGGGAACCTGCCCCTCACCCTCACACGGTACCGCTATTTTCATCCTTCTGCCGGTACCCAGCACTTTAATCTCGGGCGGCTCACTCCTCAGTAGGTATGCGCTTTATGATAGTTTCCATTCTTAAAGACGCTATCCTACCAGTTGAGTGCTGGGCGGCATAAAAGCCTGCTAACTATTTATTTTCCTCCACTGTCGGTGGGGTTTCCGCCACCGCCGGCTCGCCGGCACCGCCTGTTTCCGTTTCCACGGCTCTGGAGGTTACTACAGTAGCTACGACTGCCTCCGGCGCGGTGAGGACCTTTACCCCGGGCGGGGTTTTCAGGTCAGCTACCGTCAGGTGGCCGCCTACACTTAAGCCCCTGATATCAACCGCCAGGCTCTCCGGCAAATCGCCCGGCAGGCTCTCTACTTCGACCTCGCGCAGGCCGTGCTGGAGGATGCCCCCCTCTTTGATACCTTGAGGCTCCCCCTCCAGGATGACCGGCAGCGTCGCCCGCAGTTTTTCCTCCATGGAGACCTGGTAAAGGTCGGCATGGGTGAGCACGCCTTTAATGGGGTGGCGCTGGGTCCCCCGGATTACAGCCATAAACTCTCTGTCTGCCCCCTGGTCAGTGACTACCACTTTGAGCAGCGCGTTCTCGCCGTCCCGCGCCAGAATGCGTTCCAGCTCTTTAAGGGGAAGGGTCAGGGGAATACTTCCTGCCTTCTTGCCGTAAATCACGCCGGGTAACTGCCCCTGGCGGCGCAAACGCCGCGCTGCCTGTTTACCTGCCTCTGGTCGCACGCTGGCTACCAGTGTTTGAGCTTGCATAATCATGACTCCTTTCCGTAATAGCATAAACCATTCCCGTGCTGAATAAGCATGTTATAAGCCGGGAGGTGAGAATGATGTTTTATACCAGCAAAAAGCTTATCGGTATGCCGGTGGTCAGCCTGGCTGACGGCCACCAGCTGGGGCGCATCAAGCGGCTCCTGATTGACCAGCAAAAAATGGCTATCGCTGCCTTTACCATTGATCGCAAGGGATGGTTCAAGGAGCAGCCGGTCATTCCCTACAACCATGTCAAAAGCGTCGGCAACCACGCTGTCACCGTCGACCAGGCCGGTGCAGTGGTGAAACTGAGTTCCCAGCCGGAGCTGGAGACCCTGGCCAAGCACCCTCTGCCCCTTCTGGGCACCAGGGTGATCACCGAGGAAGGCAGCGTCCTCGGCAGCGTGGACGATTTCCGCTTTGACCCCCAGGATGGTAAAATATACTACCTGGATGTTAAAAGCGGCCTCCTGCATGGGAGCAGGAGCCTGGACGCGGCGCAAATCATCACCTGCGGCCGTGACGCCCTTATTGCCCGCGCCGGTGCGGAGGAAACCCTGCAGAAACCGGGTGGCCTGTTAAACGTGAAATGGCCGCGCACCATCGCCGCCGGCAAGACCCTGCCTGGAGCCGGCGACATCAGCGGCATCACCCGCCGGGCTGGTACCGCCCTTAACCGCTACTGGCAACGCCTGCCCTTCAGTAAAAAGAAGGACGAAGGTTCGCCCCCGGATGCAGAAAGCTAATCAAACAGCTTGCTGACGGACAGGTTTTTGTGAATGCGGATGATGGCTTCACCCAGGAGGGGGGCCACCGACAGGTACCGCAATTTCGTCATCGCACCGGTTTCCAGCAGAGGAATGGTGTTGCAGACCACCACTTCCTGGAGCGGTGATGCTAGCAAGCGTTCCCGCGCCGGTCCGGAGAGTACCGGGTGGGTACAGCAGGCGTAAACCTCCCTGGCGCCATGCTCCAGCAAAGCCCTGGCTCCCAGGCAAATAGTCCCGGCCGTGTCGATGAGGTCATCAATCATGATGACCGTTTTATTTTGGACATCGCCAATCAGATTCATGATTTCTGCCACGTTGGGGGCCGGCCGCCGCTTGTCGATAATGGCGAATTCCGCCCCTGTCCGTTCGGCGAAATTACGCGCCCGCGTCACGCCGCCCAAGTCGGGGGAAACAGTAACCGTCCGGTCCAAACCCTTGCTGGTGAAATAATCGGCGAGGATGGGTACTGCCGTCAGGTGATCGACCGGGATATCAAAGAACCCCTGGATGGCCGCCGCATGGAGGTCCATGGTCAGCACCCGGTCGGCACCGGCAGCAGTAATCAGGTTGGCCACCAGTTTGGCCGAGACGGGTTCGCGGGCCCTGGTCTTGCGCTCCTGACGGGCATAGCCGTAGTAGGGTACCACGGCGGTAATCCGCCAGGCGGAAGCCCGGCGCAGGGCGTCAATCATAATCAGGAGCTCCATCAGGTTGTCATTGACGGGCGCGCAGGTGGGCTGGATGACGAACACGTCTTCCCCACGGACGCTCTCGTCAATAGCCAGGCTAATCTCGCCATCGCTAAAATGGCTGACCCGGGCCGAACCCAGGGGTACGCCCAGGTAAGCGCCTATTTCCCGGGCCAGGGCCGGGTTGGCGTTACCGGTAAAGATCTTCAAACGCGAGTTATCTGTCTCCATTGCGTAAATTTAGCCTCCAGGTCCTGCAGGATACCCGGGCCGGCGACCATACCGGCATCACCTGCAACCGGGGATGTCCCGAGGAAAAGGTTTAACTCTAGTTACTTCGCTGCTTTTCGTCTTTTTCCTCCCCTGGAACCGCATCTTTTTTTGCCCCGGCCGGGGAAATTTACCTGCCTCCCCCGCGCCAGCGCCAGCGCCCCGGCCGGTACATCGGCGGTAATGGTCGACCCGGCGCCTACCAGGGCGCCGGCGCCCACCTTTACCGGGGCTACCAGGTTGGTATTGCTGCCGATAAAGGCGCCGTCCTCAATCACCGTCGGCCATTTTTGCCGGCCGTCGTAGTTGCAGGTAATGGTACCAGCGCCGATGTTGACCCCGGCTCCCACCGTAGTATCCCCCAGGTAAGTCAGATGCGGCACCTTGGAGTCCCTGCCGATATGACAGGCCTTGATTTCAACAAAATCGCCGGCTTTAACGCCGGCTTCCAATATTGTGCCCGGCCGCAAATAGGTAAAAGGCCCTACCTGGCAGCGTGGGCCCAGGTTGCTTTCCAGGACCACCGCCTGCAGCACCGTACTCTCTGCCGCCACCTGGCTGTCGCGAATGATCGTCCCCGGCCCGAGTGCGCAACGGGGCCCGATACTCGTATGCCCCTCCAGGCAGGTTCCCGGGTAAATGACTGTATCCTGGCCGACGCTTGCGGTGGCGTCGATATAGGTGGTTTCTGGATCGATAATTGTTACCCCGGCCAGCATCAGCGCCTTATTAATCCGCCGCCGCAGCACAGCCCCGGCTGCAGCCAGCTGGGCGCGGTCGTTAACCCCCAGTATTTCTTCAGCATCACTGACAGTCACTGCCTGGACCGGCAGATTATCTTTTACTGCCTGCGCCACGACATCAGTAAGGTAGTATTCACCCTGGTCATTATCCGGTTTCAGCCCCTCCAGGGCCGGCCAGAGAAAATCGGCGCTGAAGCAATAGATACCGGAATTGATTTCGTCAATTGATTTTTCAGCCGGGGTGGCATCCCTTTCCTCGACAATGGCCGTCACCCGGCCCTGCTCGTTACGGATAATCCGGCCGTAGCCGCTGGGGTCGGCAACCCTGGCTGTGAGAATGGTTATCGCCCCTCCCGTGGTGCAGTGCTGTTGCCGGAGAGCGGCCAGGGTCTCCGCCCGGAGCAAAGGCGTGTCACCGCAGAGAACCAGGACGGTCGCCGCTCCTGCTGCCGCCGCGCGGGCACAGGCCAGGGCGTTACCGGTGCCCAGCTGCTGCTCCTGCAGGACATAACTGGGTCCCGCGCCCAGGGCAGCCTGTACTTCCCCGGCTCCGTGGCCGATAACGACGATATGATCTTCGATGCCAGCCGACCGGCTGGCTGCCAGGACGTGCTCGAGAAGGGTACGGCCAGCCAGGCGGTGTAATACCTTGGGTAACTGGGAACGCATCCGCTTGCCCTGGCCGGCGGCCAGGATAACAGCGACAGTTGCAGCCATGAGTGCCCCCCCTCCTTAACTTGCCTCTATTTTTACCTGATGTCGCCGGGGCGCTATCCGGCGTCCATTCGGAAAATAGCGTTCGTGCGCAACAGTATGCTGCCCTGCCGGGGTGAGGCAGGTTCCCTTCAGGCGTTACTTCCCGCCCTTATACAGGGTCTTCTCGCTTCTCACCTCTTATTATCCACCCAGCACCCGGCGGGCGAGCTCCAGGTCGCTCTCTTTATCAACGTCAATGCCAATCTCCGGATAAGGCGAGATTATCGCCGCCCCGCGGACACCCAGAAGGCGGGAAAAATGCTTTTCCGCCTCAGCGATGGTGAGGCGGCGGGTTAAAAATTTGATGATAAACTTGAGACCGATCAGCTGGCTCAAACGCAGGGGGCTTTTGCGCAAGCGCACCAGCTCCTGGCCCCGGCTGGCACAGGCCTTCAGGGCCGCTGTGCGCATGAGCACCATATTGCCGCCGGTAAAGGTGCCGTCACGCAGCCGGACATAGGTACGCTTGACGCCGGGATAGCTGGCTTCGTTGTTTTCCCGGCTGACAATGGGATAATAAAAATCGGCTGACCGTTGCCGGCAGCGTTCCAGGAAATCCCTGACCGCCTCGGGCTTCAGCAGGGGGATATCGGCGGTGACCAGAAGCAGCCATGCGGCCGCGGGAAAGACTGCCGCCCCGTTGATAGCGCTATCAACCGTTGTCGCCCCGGCGGGCACCAGGGTAATCTCCGGGGGGATGTCAGCCGCCAGTTGCGGCGCTCCCACCACCGCCAGCCGGCTGATACAACCTGAAGCCTGTAAAGCGGCGATTACCCAGGTGAGCATCGGCCGCGAGGCAACAGGCAGCTGCGCCCGGCCTTCTTTATCCCCGGCAAGGATAACAGCATCCACCCCGAAAATAGAGGTGAGATGTGAGAGGTGAGATGTGAGAGGCTGGTCGGAACTGGCTGTGCCAGCTCCAGATTGGAAGCCCTTCAACTCACCGTTTTCATCCCTCTGCTGGTGCCGCTCGCAAGCTGCATGGGCGTCTACCCTGGAAACAGCAGTCGGAGGCCGGAGGCAGGAGGTCGGAGCCTCCGAAGGGGCCGGCGGCGCCGGTTCCTGATTGAAGCCAGACTTGCTACCATTTTCATCCTCTGCTGGTGCCCAGCACTCAACCATAGGTAACTCACTCCTCAGTGGGTATACACTTTATTATGATGGTTGCCATTCTTAATAGCACTTTATAACAGGTTGAGTGCTGGACATGAACGCCTGTCCGCAAGTACCCGGTCCCCCTTAATTCCTTCTGCCGGTACTGGTACGCATTTCCTGCCGGATGGCTTCCATCATCCGATTCTCAGCGTTTTCGATATGTCCCTGGGCCAGGCGCTGGGCTAAAGCGACATTGCGGGCGTTAATGGCCTCGACCAGCTGCTTGTGTTCTTCCAGGGTTTCGCGCATCCGGCCGGGTGTGCCCATCGAAATGGCCCGGAAGCGCTGGATATGCTCCCGCAGGTTATTGATGATCTGTACCAGGCGGTCGTTGCGGCTGGCGCGGTAGAGGACATCATGGAACTGGGTGTCAACTTCAACCATGGTTTCCAGGTCGTTCGCCGCTGCGCAATCAGCCACCCTGATCAGCAGGCGCTCCAGCTCATCCAGTTCCTCTTCCGTGATGCGCTCACAGGCCAGTCCTGCGGCCAGGGCCTCCAGGGCGGAACGAATCTCAAAAACGTCGGCGACATCCTTGGTGGAGAAATCGGCCACATAGGCGCCTTTCCGCGGGATCATCACCACAAAGCCTTCCAGCTCCAGCTTGCGAATGGCTTCCCTGACCGGGGTACGGCTGACGCCCATCTCTTCCGCCAGCTGGACCTCCATCAGCCTTTCCCCGGCCTTTAACTGGCCGTTGATAATGGCTTCCCGCATCGCCTCAAAGACTATCTCCCGCAGGGGTTTGTAGTTTTCCAGTTTGCCATTGAGCAGGTTTTTCATCGGATCACCTTTCCTGAGCAGATGTTCATGCCTTGAAAATAGCGTTCCGCCTGCGCTA
>DFYS01000062.1:5150-22368 GCA_002383405.1 Moorella sp. UBA4076 | reverse complement strand
CGCCTACAATACTGCCGTTTTCATCCTGCTGCTGGTGCCGCTCGCAAGCGGCATGGGTGTCTGCTCTCACCTCTCACTTCTCACTTCTCACAAAGTCCAGGTCATTATTGCTGTCAGGCCACTTTCTTGCAGGTGGGAAACTATACGCGCTGCTGTTTTCTGGTCTGGAGCAACCCCAAACAGCGCCGGCCCGCTGCCGCACATCACCGCCTTTTCCGCTCCAGCGGCCAGGAGGCGCTCTTTAAGGGCCTTTATTTCCGGGTAGAGGCGGCCGGTGACTGCCTCCAGGTCATTGCCCAGCGAGGCCAGCAGCTGCCGGCGCTCCCCGGCCTGTAAAGCAGCCAGCGCCCCGGCCTCATCCGGGGGTTCAGCCACCTGCCGGCCAGGGTCGGCATCCCACTCCCGGTAAACCGCCGCCGTACTGACTCCAAAGGAGGGCTTGACGAGCACCAGCCACAGGCGGGGCGGCGACGGCAAAAGGGCCAGCTCCTCCCCCCGGCCCCGGCCCAGGGCCGTCCCCCCCAGCAGGCAGAAAGGCACATCCGAACCCAGCGCAGCCCCCGCGCGGGCCAGCTGCGCGGGAGTAAGGCCTAACCCATAAAGGTAGTTAATACCCAACAACGTGGCGGCGGCATCGCTGCTGCCCCCGGCCAGGCCGGCAGCCAGGGGAATCCGTTTCTCCAGCTTAATCCATGCTCCCGGCAGGTCGAACTTCTGCTGTAACAGGGCTGCAGCGCGATAGACCAGATTTTCGGGACCTATATTCAGGGGGACACCACAGCTTTCCAGGTGAATGCTCCCTGACCGCCGCCTCACAGTGATCGTATCCTGCAGGGCGATAGACTGGAAAATGGTGCTCAAATTATGGAAACCATCCGGCCGCCGCCCCAGAACCCTGAGGGTCAGGTTTATTTTACCATAAGCCGGTATTTGCAAAACATCCAAAAAAGACTCTCCCTGCCATCGCCGTTCAACAAGTTCAACCAGCCTCAGTGAGAAGCGGCCCTCGCAATTGGCAACGGGCCGGCAACAGCATTTGTATCGGGGTGCGGATGAGGGTCTGCCGGTATAGCCCCGCTGCGCTACCTGGTGCCGGCTGCTGCCGAAAAGTGCCGAGGCAAGAGGCTTTCGGCAGCGGCATCATACTATATAATTCCACAGGACGCCACGGAAAAAGAAGGAAGAAAGCCAGATAAAGCGAATAAGATAAGGAGCCCCTGTGGCGGCACAGTTACCAGCAAACGGGGAAAAAAGAGCGCGGGCAGGCTTCAACCTGTCCAGCACTAAAACCAAGCAATAAAGGTTTGTTCATGCGTAACCTGAGCATCAGTAATAGACTGCTTAAGGATTTAATGAGCCGGGGTTGAGTGCTGGACTACCAGCCTCCCCCATCGCATATCTCATATACGGAGGAGGATCAGCAATGGCCGGCGATATCTTTTTAAAAAACTATATGGAGGACCTGGTATGGGAGCTGATGGACCAGGTCCTGGACCAGGACCCGCAAGCCTGCCGCTGTCGTAACTGCCGCTATGACATGGCCGCCCTGGCCTTGAACCAGCTGCCGCCCCGCTACGTGGTCCGCGAAAAGGGGGCCGTCTACTCCAAAGTGGCCCTCCTGGAAACCCAGCCGCGAGCCGATATCTACCGCGCCCTCACCAGCGCCCTGATGACTGTTAAAAAGGCACCCCGCCACGAGCCTGTTTAGTCGTGGAATTTATATCCCACCCCGCGGACGGTCAGGACATAATTGGGATTGCTGGGATTTTCTTCAATCTTTTCTCGCAAATGGCGGATATGCACGTCGATAGTCCGGCTATCGCCGTAATACTCGCCTTCCCAGAGGCGTTCCAGCAGGGCTTCGCGACTGAAAACCCGGCCGCGGTTTTCCGCCAGCAGGTAAAGCAGCTGGTACTCCTTCAGAGTCAAGTCGACTGGCTGGCCTTTAACCGTTACGACGTGGCTATTCGGGTTAATAACCAGGTCGCCATAGGTCAGGATACCGTCGGTTTGCTGCCGGTTTTCAGCTGCCCGGCGTAAAATCGCCCGCACCCGCGCTACCAGCTCCCGCGGGCTGAAGGGTTTGGTCAGGTAATCGTCGGCGCCCAGTTCCAGACCCAGCACCCGGTCGACCTCTTCCCGGCGGGCCGTCAGCATCAAAATGGGCGTATTGCCCTTCGCCCTGAGGCTGCGGCAAACCTCAAAACCGTCCACCCGCGGCAGCATGATATCCAGGATAACGAGGTCCGGCTTTTCGGCTGCTGCTTTTTGCAGGGCTTCGGCGCCGTCGGCGGCCGTAAGAGTAGTAAAACCAGCCTGCTCCAGGTTAAAGGCCACCAGTTCCAGGATTGCCGGTTCATCGTCGACAATTAGTACCTTGGGCAGAGCTGCCACCACCTTCCGCACTTATTATAACGTAGTTGAGGAAAAACAAGCAAGATTGATTATGATAATTATGTATAACCACCCCTATCTTCAACATTTTTGACCCGGGTAAAACCACCCGGGCCAATTACCAACGTAATAATTACTATGATTTTGCTGCAAAAAGCCTTTTTCTGGTTGTTACCATACTATCAGCCCCCATTTAGGACCGTGGAATATAATCATTCTGCGATCACAGCACCCAAATTAGCTTGATTTTCGGGCCTGGAGCAGTAAGCTTCCTCCACCAGAACGATAGCAAAGGGGTTTTTGCAGGGGAATCATTACTATGAAAATGGCGTTCTTCTCTACTGTGCTTGTGGTGATGCAGGTCCCCTTCAGGCGCCACTTCTCGCCCTTATATCTGATCTAATTGTAAGTTCAACAGTGAAACTGGTCAAGGATTACTTTTCCGGCAGCGGGGGGAATAATAAAAATAGTATTTGCACCCTGCGGCATCGGGTGTAAAATAACTACAGGGAGATTTTTTAGCGCCGGGGCCCTTCCCCGGGAACCTGAGCATGATATAAAACGTCTATTATATTTAAGGGAGTACGAGCAAGCAGATTTCGGCCCGCAACTGGTGCAGCCAGTTTCGACAGGCATCCCAACTCTCACATCTCGCATCTATTTTAATCCCTCAAATCCGAACGTCTCCGCCAAAATAGAAAAAAATATCGCGGCGGGATTTTGGTTCCGGCTATGCCGGGTTAGGCCCTGATATAATGTCGAGGGGAGAATTGTGTATGACCAGGCATTGGCTTGTTTTGCTGCTCATCCTGATAATAACCCCGAATATAGCCGGCTGCCGCAACCAGGACGCAACCGGTGCGGCAGCAGTCACTTTTAATGACTTCAAAGACCAGATTGTCGCTCTGGAATACCATGCCGGCCAGGCGGGCGCTGAACCCCCCCCGGTCGTCAACCTGGTTGACAAGCAGCTGGCACGGCGCTTTTTAAGCCTGCTCGGCCCCCTGCCCGAAGTCGAGCCGCCAGCCGAAACGTGGCAGGGAAGTAAGGATTATCTGGTGTTTAAATACACCCGCGACGGTGCCACCGTCACCAGCAAGCAATACCCTTACTGGCACCGCGACCCTTATATCTACGGGGACAACGCCCCCGGTTACCTGCAGCTGGAGGACGGCTGGCACCAGATCCCGGCTGAATTTGTCGCTAAATTGGCCACCCTGAGTGATTACCCTGAGGCTTCCAGTGAAATCGACCCGGCTGACGCGGCTTTTTTAAAACAGTATGGCTGGACTGTTTTCTATCGCATTAAAAGCTATACCGGCCGCCTGCCCGACCGGTTGATGCACGAATCCGGGGAATACCCTGTACCCCTGTACTACGCTTATAATAATGAACTCAGCCTTGACGCCGGCCTCGACCTCAAGCCGTACCTGGGCAAAAATGTGACGGTCAACCTGTACAAGATCGAGGAGCCCCTGCCGCCTTTTATGGCCCCCCGCCAGGATGCCAACCGGGCGGTCATCGTTAAAGACGGCACCAAAATAATCGGCGCCTGGCTGGACGCCGGCCGCCATGAGGCGCTGGCCTGTTCCCTCAAAGGCCGGCGCCTGGAGGAAATCACCGGTAAAAGCTGGGGGGAATGGGTGGACCAGTACATCAACCACAAAAACCCGCAGGAAAAGCTGATCAGCGCGATGTCCCCGGAGAAGGTTATCGAAACTTACTACGAGGCTATCAGTAACAACGACCCGCGTACAGCCCATGCTGCCGAAACCCGGCGGCGCTTGATGACTTATCTGTTCAGCAATATGGACAATAACCGCCTCTACAACTACTCCTATGCCACCATCGACGACAACGAGATCAACAACATTACGCGGGCGAAAATAAACCGTATCCAGCCCTACCAGGGACCGGAAGCGGAAGCGCCCGACATCAGAAAATATGTGGTCGAATTGGATATCAACGTCCGCCGGCTGATTACCTACGACAGCGGTCGCCATATCCGCTTTATCACCCTGCGACGGGAAACACCCACTACGGGCTGGCGTATTGATGCTATCGATACCGGACCCTGAGCCCCCCGTAAATAATAAAATCCGGCCTGCAGCCGGATTGCTTGCTAAACTGTAAAGATAATTGTAATCACAATGGTTGCTGTACCTATTATTATGCCGAAAAATATGCTTCTTGACCACCATACGTTGTTATCTAATTTGCTATCAAGATGCCTTATATCTTCTCTTGTTTCCTGGCGTAAGACGCCTGTCTGTCTATTATGCTGTCAAGGCAGCCTATTCCCTCTTTCATTTCCTGGCGCAGCCCGCCTATTTCCTGCTTAATTCCCGTTAATTACCGTTGCAGGTCGAGCTTTAAGTCGGCCATCCTTTCCGTCAGCAGGTAGGCCCCGGTAGGCTTTAGCTTTCCTTCGTGACCGGCCGCTACTTCCTTTTGGCCGCGTTCAAGTTCCTGTTTGATTTCTTCGGCCATTGCTACCACCCCTCCCCCCCCCTTAAGCATAATTTACCACTTGTTTCGGGTGGCTGACAATATTTTTCTTCTCCCGGCTTTTTGCTTATTTCTCCCTATTCCAACATGTATGTATCTTGTGTATTGAATACCTGGTATTGACCATTATAGCAGCAAATGATAGATTAATATAGGCAGCATAGGGATAAGGGATATAGCAAAATTTAATAGTGAAGGAGAATGTCCACTATGTCCAAGCAACCCTTTGATGGTAACACGGCAGCCGCCCATGTAGCCTACGCCATGTCGGAAGTGGCGACGATTTATCCTATCACGCCCTCTTCGACCATGGCCGAGCTGGCTGATGAGTGGGCCGCCCACGGTCGCCAGAACATCTTTGGTAAAACCCTGCAGGTTATTGAAATGCAGTCCGAAGCAGGAGCTGCCGGCGCCGTCCACGGTTCCCTGGCGGCAGGCGCTTTGACGACTACCTTTACGGCCTCCCAGGGCTTATTGCTGATGATCCCCAATATGTACAAGATCGCCGGTGAATTGCTGCCCTGTGTCTTCCATGTCACCGCCCGCGCCCTCTCCACCCATGCCCTCTCCATTTTCGGCGACCACGCTGATATCATGGCCGCCCGGCAGACAGGCTTTGCCATGCTGGCTTCGGCGTCGGTACAGGAAGTCATGGACCTGGCCCTGGTCGCCCACCTGGCCACCCTGAAGGCGCGCGTACCCTTTGTTCATTTCTTCGAAGGCTTCCGTATCTCCCACGAGGTGCAAAAGATCGAGGTCATCGATTACGAAGACATGGCCAAACTGGTCGACTGGGAAAGCATTCACGCCTTCCGCGCCCGCGCCCTGAACCCGGAGCACCCCCACCAGCGGGGTACGGCCCAGAACCCGGACATCTTTTTCCAGCAACGGGAAGCCGCCAACCCCTACTACCTGGCCACACCGGCCATCGTCGCCCGGGCTATGGAACAGGTCGGCGCCCTTACCGGCCGTCGTTACCACCTCTTTGATTATGCCGGCGCCCCGGACGCCGAACGGGTGATCATGGCGATGGGCTCGGCCTGCGACGTTATCGAAGAAACGGTCAACCACCTGGTCGCCAAAGGCGAAAAGGTCGGCCTGATCAAAGTTCGCCTCTTCCGGCCCTTCGCTGCTGAAGCCTTCCTGGAGGCTTTACCGGCTTCCGTACAGCGCCTTGCCGTCCTTGACCGTACCAAGGAGCCCGGCGCCGCCGGCGAGCCCCTTTATGAGGATGTGCGAACCGTCCTGGTAGAGAATGACCGCGCTATCGCGGTGGTCGGCGGTCGTTACGGCCTCGGTTCCAAAGAGTTCTCGCCGTCCATGGTCAAAGCCGTCTTTGACAATCTGGCGGCAGCCGCACCCCAAAACCATTTCACTGTCGGAATTACCGATGACGTTACCCACACCTCCCTGAAGATTAAAGAAGCTATCGATACGGCGCCCAAAGGAACCTTCCGCGCCAAGTTCTTCGGCCTGGGTTCCGACGGCACCGTCGGCGCCAATAAGAACTCCATTAAGATTATTAGCGATCATACCGACCTTTATGCTCAAGGCTACTTTGAGTATGACGCCAAAAAATCGGGCGGGGTCACCATCTCCCACCTGCGCTTTGGCGCCCAGCCCATCCAGTCTCCTTATTTAGTCGACCAGGCGGACCTTATCGCCTGCCATAACCCTTCCTATGTCACCCGTTATGACCTGCTGGAAGGCATCAAGGCCGGCGGCATCTTCCTCCTCAATTCGCCCTGGAGCGCCGCCGAGATGGACAGCCGTCTGCCGGCAGCCATGAAGCGGGCCATCGCCGCTAAAAAGCTGCGCTTCTTCAACATCGATGCCATTAAAGTCGCCCATGAAGTCGGCCTGGGCGGCCGCATCAACGTTATCATGCAGGTGGCCTTCTTCAAGATCGCTGATGTCATCCCCGTGGACGACGCCATCAAGTATATTAAAGATGCCATCGTTAAGACCTACGGCAAGAAAGGCGAGCGCATCGTCAATATGAACCTGGCCGCCGTCGACCGCGCCCTGGAAGGCCTGGAAGAGATTAAATACCCGGCCTCCTGGGCTGAAGCCCTGGATGCGGCGGCGGCCACCGCAGTCGACGAACCGGAATTTGTCAGTAAAGTTGTCAGGCCCATCATGGCCCTGAAGGGCGACCAGCTGCCGGTCAGCACCTTTACCCCCGACGGCGTTTTCCCTACCGGGACCACCAAATACGAAAAACGGGGTGTTGCCGTTGAGGTTCCCCAGTGGCAGCCCGAAAACTGCATCCAGTGCAACCAGTGCTCACTGGTCTGCCCCCATGCCGTCATCCGGCCCTACCTGGCCAGGCCAGCAGACCTGAAGGGTGCCCCGGCAGCCTTTGTTACCAGGGACGCCATCGGTAAGGAGGCAGCCGGCCTCAAGTTCCGTATCCAGATATCGCCCCTGGATTGCACCGGCTGCGGCAACTGTGTCGACGTCTGCCCGGCCAAGGTTAAAGCCCTGACCATGGTACCCCTGGATGAAGTAGTGGCCGTGGAAAACGAGAACTTCAAGTTCGCCGAACAGCTGCCGGAGGTGCCGGTCAACTTCAACCCGGCTACTGTTAAAGGCAGCCAGTTCCGCCCGCCCCTGCTGGAGTTCTCCGGCGCCTGCGCCGGTTGCGGCGAGACGCCTTATGTCAAGCTCGTCACCCAGCTCTTCGGGGACCGCATGCTAATCGCCAATGCCACCGGCTGTTCCTCCATCTGGGGCGGCAGCGCGCCGGTCTGCCCCTACACCGTCAATCGCCAGGGACATGGCCCGGCCTGGGCCAGCTCCCTCTTCGAGGATAACGCCGAGTTCGGCTTCGGCATGAGCCTGGCCGTAGCCCGGCGCCGCGACGAACTGGCCGACGCCGTCACCCGCGTCCTGGAAGCACCCGTCAGCGACGCCTTTAAGGCGGCCTGCGAAGGCTGGCTGGCCGGCAGGGAAGACGCCGGCCGCTCGCGGGAATTCGGTGACAGAATTAAAGCCCTGCTGCCGCAAGAGCTCGCCAGCGCTGCGGATCAGCTTAAGGACCTGCTCCGGGATATCGAACGGCAGCAGGATTACCTGACCCGGAAATCCATCTGGATCATCGGCGGCGACGGCTGGGCTTACGACATCGGTTACGGCGGCCTGGACCATGTCCTGGCCATCGGCGCCAATGTCAACATCCTGGTGCTGGATACCGAGGTCTACTCCAACACCGGCGGCCAATCCTCCAAGGCCACCCAGACCGGGGCCGTCGCCCGCTTCGCCGCCGCCGGTAAAAATACCAAGAAGAAGGACCTGGGCCTGATGGCCATGTCCTACGGCTATGTCTATGTGGCTTCGGTAGCCATGGGCGCCAGCCACGCCCAGCTGTTGAAGGCCCTGACCGAGGCTGAGAAATACGAAGGCCCCTCCCTGATAATCGCCTATGCCCCGTGTATTAACCACGGTATCAACATGAGCCATAGCCAGCTGGAAGCCAAAAAAGCGGTCGAAACCGGTTACTGGCCCCTGTACCGTTACAACCCCGATCTGGTCCAGGAAGGCAAGAACCCCTTCATCCTCGATTACAAGGCCCCCAAAGCCAGCTTCCGCGACTTCCTGATGGGCGAGATCCGTTACACCTCCCTGCAGCAGCAGTTCCCGGAGAAGGCCGAGGAACTCTTCGCCAAAGCCGAAGCCGACGCTAAAGCCAGGCTGGAACAATACAAGAAGCTGGCTGAAGGCTAACAGCCGCCTGACACCGCCTGTATTGATCGCCAAAGGCCGGGAGCGTTACGCTCCCGGCCTTTTTGCCGCCGAAGCTACCCTGAATAAATAAAAAGGCTATCAGGTTTTTCCTGATAGCCTGCTTAAGGTGTAGCACCCAATCTTTTGCTCCCGCTTTCGCCCTCAACCATTAATTCGACTGTATTGGTAAGAACGTCGGTATAACTGAAGGATATCCGGCGTTCCGGGCTTTTAGTCTCTTCCAGGAGGATAACAAAGATATTCGGGTAAGTCTTTTCCAGTATCCCTGTACGCTCCAGGATCTTTTTCCGCCCGCGGTTGGCGCGCAGCTTGATCTTCTGGCCGACGCGGGCTTCCAGGTCCTCTCTGATGGTAGCCAGGACTTCCTTCCCTGCCAAAATAAGACCACCCTCTTTCGCGTATAATTTATTATACACTGCTGTGAGGGTGATGTCAAGTTATCCGTATATTTTACTCGAGGGCCTTGCCTGTTGTCAAGGGGAAGAATGATATATTTTGGGCCATGTTAGGCAGAATGTTTTCAATGGGGCGGATTGGGGTACCCCAGGCGAAGTTTCCCTTTTATCTCTACTCCACCGATGCCTTCGAGGCCGGTGATGGTTTCTTTAATAATGTCCGAGGGTCCCAGGGTATTGCTGATAGTAGTATAGGCCACCCGCTCGACGACGAACACGGGATCATAGGCATGGATTAAAACCCTTGCCGGGGCGCTGGCAAAAGTAGCTCCCGCCTTGAGCAGAGCTTCATAGTGGGACTGGCAGGCGCCGGCAAAGATGACCAGGTCATCGTGACCCGGCCGCAAACCCCGCGCCGACCTTACAGCAGCGATAAAATGCTTGGAATGGCGGTAGCTGTCCAGATCATCATAATTCTTTTTGTCACCGACGAGGCCGTCATGACCGGTCAGAACCAGGATATCAGGGGTATATTCGAGCAACAGGTCCTTCACTCTTGCTGACTGCTGTTCCTCGGGAATGTAGACGCCCTGGGCCGGGATCTTCAGTTGCTCGTATGCGTGGAGGCACTTATCGAGATAGTCCTCGTCGCCATCGATATGAAGTACCCGGCCCGGTACCTCAAAAAAATCTTCGCCGGGAAGAGTTCCTTTCTTTTCAAATTCCTCGTCCGGCAGGATGTTTTGCTGGCTTAAAACAGCTTCCCGCTCTGCCTCCCGCCGCTGCAGTATCCTCCGGAAATAGGCGCCGTTTTTCTGAATATCATTATGACGATAACGCAGCACTTCTTCGGCTGGCTGCGGTTCCAGGTCCTCCAGGGGCGCATCAGCTACCAGCCTGACATCCAACCCCCGTAAAATGGCCGTCATTTCTCCCGTATCAGTTATAATCAGCGATTTAACCTTAAAGAAAATATCCCCGCCGTATTTTTTCCGGGCCACAATATCACCGGGTTTGATATGGTTCAACCTGTGTCCCTCCCCCATTATCTGATCATTTTATTCTATGAGCCGCGCCGCCGCGGGGTGAGGCGTCGCGACAAGGTAATCCTTAACCAGGCACAGTGTTAAACCAGACTCTGCCGCGCAATTTCCTTCCTATTTTGCGAAGATGCAAGGAAGTAAGGGTTAATAGATTATCTGTTTTATGTTTAGTTACCATAATGCTCCTGTCATGGTAACTATTTTGCAATGACGGGATAGGGACCCATAGGTATAATGGAAATACGCTGGATAGCCGCCACTAAAAAAGACCATAAAGCGAGGAGTTGATGGCGATTTCACGGATTAAGTCTACCCTCCTGCGGTTATTCGTCCTGCCTGCCTTTCTGCTTTTAGGCGTCCTTGCCTTCGCCGGCGCGGCAGCAGCCGCCACCTGCACCGTCCAACCCGGCGACACCCTTTACCTCATCGGCCAGCGCTACGGTATCAGCGCCTGGGAACTTCAGCAGGCGAACAGCCTGAACAGCACATGGATCTATCCCGGCCAGTCCCTGTGGGTCCCCGATCAGGGCGGCAATACTTACGTCGTCCAGCCCGGTGACACCCTTTTCTTTATCGGGCAACGTTACAGTTTATCGGCCTGGGAAATAATGCAGACCAACGGTCTATCCAGCGATGTTATCTACCCGGGGCAAACTCTCCGCATCCCGGGGGGCTCGTACCAACCTGCCCCTTCACGGGGGACAAGCTCCGACTATAGTAATGATGACCTGGAGCTGCTGGCCCATATGGTCTATGCTGAAGCTCGGGGGGAGCCCTATGCCGGCCAGGTGGCTGTTGCCGCCGTAGCTATCAATCGCACCCGCGACGGCCGTTTCCCTGCTACCATTGCCGGTGTCATCTATGAAGTCGACGCCTTCACTTCCGTCAACGACGGCCAGTTTTACCTCACTCCCGACGCTACTGCCTACAAGGCCGCCCGCGAAGCGCTGCGGGGCTATGACCCCAGCGGTGGCGCCATCTATTTCTGGAACCCGGCCGAAGTTCCCGGCAATTCCTGGGTATGGACGCGCACCATTATCACTCAAATCGGTAACCACGTCTTCGCCCGGTAAACGGGGGCATTAACGGTATATCCAGTACAAAGAGGTGGCAACCCCGAACTGCTGCGGGGTGCCACCTCTTTATATCAGGGTCGAAAACTGATGTAGGTACCGGGCACTGGTGTATTTGTCTCAGTTCTTCTTTTTACCCGCTCTTGGTATACTTGTCGGCCACCTTGGAGGCGCCGCAGGAGTAGGGCTTGATCTTGGCGGCAAAACCACTGCCGACTACCATACCGACGATTTCCCGGATTAATTCCTTGGTGCTGCCATTGGGCCCGATGTCCAGGTGGATCTCCAGATTGAGGTCGGCGTGGCCGTTGGCTGCCAGTTTCTGGGCGATAAAACTGGCCGTCTCCAGACTCAGGGCCGTTTCATAGAAGATCTTCTGGCGCAGGGACGTAATCTTGCGCTGGTACCTTTTATGGTAATAATAACGGGCCCCCCGGCCGACCTGGTGGACGATGACGGCCGTAACAAAGCAGGTCCGCACGCGGGCCTGGGAGTCGGAACCGATGATAATTTTGTACTGAGCTTCGGGGTTGGCATCAACAAATTGCATCATATCGGCGAACATTGCTTCGGGAGTAAGGCGACCCTTGCTGGGGCTGATATAATACATCTCCTCACCTTCTTTCCATCGCTATTTGCAGGGCGGCGCTTAAATGAGCAAATTCGGGTATAGCCAGGGTTTCGCCGCGGCGGCGGGGCTCAATGCCGGCGGCGGCCATAGCCTGTAACAGCTGTGACCGCTCTAACCCCAGGTTACCCAAGGCGTTTAAAAGAGTCTTGCGCCGCTGGTTAAAGGCAGCGCGTACCACCTGAAAAAAGAAATCTTCATCGGCCACCGGTACCGGCGGTTGCTGGCGGCGGGTTAGTTTGACCACCAGCGAATCGACCTCCGGCCGCGGGTAAAAAACCGTCCGCGGTACTTTGCCAACAATGGCCGGTTCAGCGTAATACTGGACGGCCACGCTCAGCGAGCCATACTCCTTGCCCCCGGGCCGGGCCAGCATCCGGCAACCCACTTCGGCCTGGACCATCAATACCGCGGTTGTAAAGCCAAACCGGCTGGTAAGCAGGTGCATCAACAGGGGCGTTGTTATATAATAAGGAAGGTTAGCCACTACCTTGTAAGCAGGCAACCTTCCTTCGACCTCGCCCTTAAAACGGGCCACTAACCTGTCAAAATCTACTTGCAAGGCGTCCGCGGCAACCAGACGCACGTTGGTTTTATCCGGCAGGGTTTCCCGGAGGGCAGGGATCAGGTCGCGGTCAATCTCAATAGCTATTACCAGGCCCGCTGCTGCCGCCAGCTCGCGGGTAAGCGCACCCAGGCCCGCGCCGATCTCGACGACTGTATCGCTGCTGTCGAGAGCGGCAGCCAGGACGATCTTGCGCACAATATTGGCGTCGATGAGAAAGTTCTGGCCGCGGGATTTGCGGGGGGTCAACCCCCTTGCCCGGACCAGGGCCGCGGTTTTACCCGGCGTGGGTACAAAATCCACCCCTGCAGCGATTTCCTCGGCCCTCTCCCGGCAGGTTTTACCCGGCGTGGCTACAGAATCCACCCCTATCCCTCCACAGGGGTATTATACTACATCTCCAGCCACGGTACAAATATATCTCACTGGAAAAAGCGATTCGCCTGAGTAGACGCCCGGGCGCTGACGCAGCACCAGCAGAAGGATAAAAATGTTGGGGTGGGGTGGGGGGGTGCGGCAGGTTCCCCGAAGACGCTCAGCTATAAACCACCATGTTGGGAGTTATGCCGGCAATTAAAACAAGCAAGAATTGGATGCCGGGCCATAAAAAACCACCCCTGCGGGTGGTTTTGCTGCACTTAACTTTGAAATTGTAGTTGCGTCGTAACTGCTCAGGCCATAACCATCTGAGCCGCCCAGAAGCTGTCTGCTGCCAGGATCATGAACCCGGTTAGCCGTTATGCGAGCTTTGGGACTACTGCTATAAGGCTGACCACCAGGCGGGCTGAGCAGTTACGTTGCGTCTACTCCAATACGTAGACCTTCACCCGCCGGACGCCCCAGCGGCTGGTGGCGGCTTCGGTATCCAGGAAAACGTCAATACGATTGCCTTTAATAGCGCTGCCCACATCCTGGGCGACGCCGAAACCATACCCCTCCACGTAGAGCCTGGTGCCCAGGGGGACTACGGCCGGGTCCACAGCAATGGTCCCTACCTGCGGGTAGACGCCGGTAGCTGTCCGGAAGCCCGAGTGGGTATAAGCGGTGGCGACAGCCATGAAGGTCCGCTCAAAGCGAAAACTGCGCCCGCCGCGGGAAGCCGTTTCCAGGGCGCCGACGGCTATAATCTCCGGGCGCGGTTCTTTGACCACCTTTGTCGCTGCCAGCTCCCGCTTTACTTCCTGCCCGTCTTCATAGACGATACGGTAGGTTTCCTCCTGGAGACCCTGCTGGCCCTTCTGGAGCGTCCGGGTAATGCCCTTTTCCATCTCCCCGTCCGGGCGGCGCTCAACGCGATAAGCGAGCTCTTTGCTGATAGTTTCATCTTTAAAGGTTACCCGCGTGACGCGGATACTCGCCCCCGCCCCTGCAGTTGCATCGATTGCGGGGGTCACCCGGTCGGCCGCGCCCAGGGTCAGCCCGGCCTTGCTCAATACTGCGGCCACGGTCGCCGGCGGGGTTAAAATCTCTTTTTCCTGCCCGTCGGCAATTACCTTTATCGGGACCGCCCTCTGGACCGTCACGATCATATCCTTGGTTACAGGTGTCTCCCGGTCAGGGATAACGACATCCGCCGGCCCCAGGACGATTTGCTGCTCATCCAAAAACTGCCCTACCTGGCCGGCGAAGGTCCGCGCCGTGACCTGGCGCCCATCCACCTCAAGGGTCACTTGCTTCCAGGCGTAATTCATTACCCCCCAGCCGGTGCCGGTAAAAAGCAGCAGCACCGCCACCAGCAGCCAGGGCCAGAGGGGACGCCGCCGGGAATTCTTCTGACGCCATTTAGCAATCCACCCGTCCATGGGTCACCTCCTGTATTTCTCACTTCTCCCCATGTATACTATATTTGTAACTACCCTGAAAACCGCGTTCCGCCTGTGCTACTGTACCTGGGNNGCCATTTTCATCCCTCTGCTGGTGCGCCCGGCGGCATATGTGTCTGCTCGCCTGTTGGCGGTCAATCGCTGGCCTGAGCAGTTACCTGGTATTTTTGTACTTCGACACAGGGGCAGGAAAATCCTGCCCCTTTTTCTGGAAATATTTGTCTTATATTTGCAAATCCAACCAGTTGCTGGCAGACGTCCTGCGGGCAATTATGCTGCGCGATACAAACATCTGCCTAACCCGGCAGAGCCGGAACCAAAATCCTGCCGCGATATTTTCTTTCCACTTTGCAAAGATGTTCGGATTTAAGGTATTAATATTCGAGGATGCGCACCGTTACCGGCCGCCGGCCCCACTGGATGGCTTCGCTCTCGTTATCAACAAAGATGTCAATGCGGTTGCCTTTTATAAGACCGCCGGTGTCCTGGGCGACGGCATAACCGTAGCCTTCCACATAAAGCCTGGTACCCAGGGGGATAACGCGGGGATCCACGGCGACAATACCCCGGTGCGGCCAGATGCCGGTGGCGGTCCGGTTGCCGGTATGGGTGTAGGCGGTGGCGACCACTTTCAGGGTATCCCCGGCGCGGGCCGCCACTGCCGGGTAGGCGCTGCTGCCGTAGGCCACTACCCGCGGCTGCGGCTGGACCTCAATCCAGGTGTCCAGGAGCTGGCGCCCTACCTCAACGCCGTTTTCCTGCTTGACCTGGTATTTATAGTAACGCACCCCCGGCTGCCCTTCCTGGACCAATTTTTCCTTCCCCGGCCGCAGGTTCCGGTCGGGGCGGCGCACCAGGGGCGGCGGTACCGGTTCCTGGCGGACTTCAATGATCTTATCCACCTGAATGATGCGGATGTACTGGAAGGGGTCGCTGCTGCCCAGGTTGCTCTCGAAACGGTCTTCCGGCCCCAGGACGATCCCCTCCTGATCCAGCAGGTGGCCTGCCGTAGGCAGCGGCACCTGCGACCACAGGTTATAACCGGCCATCTCGGCGGCCACCGGGACCCCGCCGGCCATGGTCAGCTTTAAGTCAGGCCAAAACCAGGCGCCCAGCAGGGGTAAAACTATATCGCCGGCCTTGAGCTCTCCCCCGGTAGTACCCCGGCTGTCGCCCAGGACCCACTCGTTAGTTGCCACCTGGCGCGCCTGGCTGCCGTTGAAGATATCAACCCGGTTGCTGGTCCAGCCCGCCAGCAGCAGCGATTGCAGTCCTGCCAGCAGGCAGATCAGCATTAAAACCATCTTTCTCCGGCCAGAGGCAGGCCGCTGGCCGGAAGGCGTTAACTTCTGCAACATCAAGTCAGAGTCACTCCTTCCACATTATGCCAGCTATAGCCTTACCAGAATATTCGTCTTCTATACTCTGGAAAACCCCGCCTGCGGTCTGGCCGGGTTTAAAACTGCCATACCGCCACGTGCTTTTTATAGCCTTTTCATCTTTTATACCATTCTATATAGGTAAATCATTTTAATTATTATCTGTAACTTCATCGCCATCCCCTTTAAAGTGAGCTCCACCCACAACCCAATCTTACCGGCGTGACAGTGAATTAAAACCCTGCCATTGCTGGATAGGGTGGCGTAAACAACTTGTTTTTTATTACAGTTTTGAAGACGTAAGGCACTAACGGTATGCCGCGGCACCCATGCATGTTCAGCGCCCTTCTTTATGTAACCCCATCGAGAGAAATGTGAGCCCGCCCACCGCCAGGTTGGAATAATAGGTAAAGACCCGCCACCAGGCTACAAATCCGGCCATGGCCGCAGTAGGAACAAGGCCGTAAAACGCTCCCGCCAACCCAACTTCGGCCACACCGCCGGCTCCCGGCAAGGGAACATAGGACATAAGGAAGTAGAATACGATCTGGCGCATCATCACCTGGTCGTAGGGCACCTTAAAACCCATTCCTGCGAGTAGTACGGGGGCCAGCGCGAAAAAAAACAGCCAGTAAGCAATAGTTAAAACTATGGCTGCGACCAGCAGCCCCACCCGCCTCTGGCTGGTTATAGAGCGTAACTGCACACTGAATTCACGCACCCATGAGGTCACCATATCCATCATACGAGAGGGGTCTTTGATTCGTCTCCGTAGCAACGGCAATCTTACGACAGTATTCACTAACAAAAGTACCCACGCAGGGTGAACTACCAGCAGGCAGGCTAAGACCAAAATGACAAGCAACAGGCCGATTGCCAGCAGCAATAAAGAGTCAAGGGCCGGATTGAGCTGCAGCCTGGTGCGGTAACCAAACAACAGGAGCGGTACCGCCACGGCAAAAAATCCGAAAGTAAGCAGCAACCGCCAGGTCACAACAGCCAGAACCTTTTCCAGCGGTACGCCCGCGCGCGCAAGAAAGTAGGTCTGGGCCGGCGGCCCGCCCGCCGCCGCCGGGGTGATGCTGGCTACAAAATTGGTAGCTAGAACAACACGCAAGACCTTTACCAGTGGCAAAGAGTTGCCCAGAGCCCGCAGCAGGATGGCAATGCGTAACGCTTCCGTCCCCCATACCCCGGCCATTATACCCGCGGCTGTAAGCAGCAACCCCGGGGACACCATGTTAAAGAATGTAACAACGCTCGTCCCGGTAAACAACTGCAATATCAACAGGCCGCCGAGGCTCAATAAAATCCCGGCCAGGGCCAGGGGAACGTTCTTCCGTATAGAAAAAGATGCCATTTTGCGCCCCCCCAAACTAAACCATAATTATAATATACCACCTATACCCGCAACTATATGTCGCATTTTACTTATGGGTATAGTAACCGCTCGGCCCGGCCGCGCTCATCTTGATAACAATGGTTCAGGAAGCCTATACGATGATTTGCGGGTCCGTGTCCTGCCAGCAACCTGGCGCCTGCAGCGATTGGAGAATGGCAGCGGCCTGAGTAGACGCCTATGCCGCCTGCGGCGGCACCAGCAGAAAATGAAAATGTTGTGGTGGGGTGAAGCAGATTCCCGGAGGGCGCATTTTTAAGCCTT
>DFYS01000062.1:0-4967 GCA_002383405.1 Moorella sp. UBA4076 | reverse complement strand
GTTTTGAAGCCGTAAGGTACTAATTATGGGTTAGGTCAGGGGCGTTCTTCCCCCATTGCCAGGGCGAAAATTGCCTCAGCCAGCTTTGCGATAAATTCCCGCATGGCGAGCTTCTCCCGCCATTCAGCCGGGATACCTTCCTCGCCGTAGTAAGCGCCGGCGAGCTGGCCGTAGACGGCGCCGGTGGTGTCGGCGTCGTCGCCCAGGTTGACAGCCAGGAGCGCCCCTTCCTGAAAGGTAGAACCGTGGTAAAAGGCCCACAGGGCGGCCTCCAGGCAATCAACTACGTAGCCCGTCCCCCGGATGGCGGGCGGGTTGTTCTTTTTGTAGGAGCCGACGGCCACGGCGGCTATTTTGGGCGCCAGGGGGGCCTCCCGCCACAGCCCCAGCACTGGCTCATAACAGCCAGAAAGGAGCTCTTCTTTCGATGCCCCGTTTACGGCCCCGGCGATGAGGGCCGCCAGGTAACGGCAGGCGTCGACGGCTTCCACCGCGCCGTGAGTGGTACGGGNNCCGCCTGCCGTAGATCGCGAGCGTAAAACAGCGGCACCGGCGCCAGACGCATCAGGGAGCCGTTGCCGGCGCTGAAGGGATCTGGCGAGCCGCAGTAAGGCTCGCGGGTGCGCTCAAAGCGCTCCAGGGCCGCCCGCACTGTATTGCCGATATCGAAGCAGCGGCCGGTGCTGCTCAGGTATCCTTCCCGGTACCAGCGCCGGTATCGCTCCATCTGGTCAACAGGGTCGAAACCCCGGCGCTCCACCAGGCTCGCCGCCAGGCAGAGGGCCATCGCCGTGTCGTCGGTCCACTGGCCGGGTTTCAGATTGAAAGGCCCGCCGCCTGCCATGCCGGTGATGGGCTCGAAGGACCCGGGCGCCCGGAACTCCAGGGTGGTCCCCAGGGCATCCCCCGCCGCCAGGCCCAGCAGACTGCCGCGGTAGCGATCAATTCTTTTCATAAAGGTCCTGCCTTTTGAGTAGTTTCACATACTTCTTCCTGCCGCTCAAAGCGTTTACCATCCTTTCATCGGCAGTCCATAATTCACATCCGCCACGGTCCTGGGCCACACTTTCTGCTACGGCCAGGTAAGCGGCGTCATAAAGGGTGGGAAGGTTTTCTTGCCCGGCAATCTCCCATGACAGGCCAGCTATTTTTTCGCTCTCCAGGTAAGAAATAATCTTTAGCTGGCAGAACATACGCCAGGCTTCTTCCGCTTCTGCAAACGCAATTTCCTTTTTCCTGGCCTTTTTACGCAATACGCTACCCACTTCAGCCCAGGCAAAAGCCGGCAGAATAACCATCTGGCCGGCTTCGACTATCCGCTCCAATAATTCCGCCGCTGCTTCACTCCCGTCCTCCCAGGTAAGCAGTTTAAGCAATATACTGCTATCCAAACAGACATAAGTCAACGGCCTCCGCCCTCCCGCAATTCCCGGAGCAAGGGCACGGAATCAGCCTGTTGGCCCCTTGCGGCCATCTTTTCCCGCAGCCCGGCAATTTTTTGCAGGGTGTTCCTGGTTTCATCTACCCGGAACAGTTTCTCCGCCTCTTCAAGCCTTTTCAGCATTTTTTCATAAGCGGCAGCCTCTACAATGTAAACGACCGGTTTTGACCGTTGCAAGACTACCGCCGGCTTGCCGGATTCTACAACCTGGGAAATTATCTTGCTGGCGTTCTGCCGGATCTCCGTCACATTAGCTATTTGCATCAACAATTACCCCTTTAACCGTATTGCCAGTAATAGTATAGCAAGTGATGGATCGTATTGCAAGTGCATTTCCCTTCGCCTTGCTCAGGGAGGGGCTTCCTGGACCAATCGAATTCATGGGCTCTGGCACTCAAGAAGTCGAGTTGGTCAGCACTTTTGTTCGTCTGTTTCAATCCCTTCCAGGGATTAATGAAGCTTGCACCTTTTTGAGTTCCCAGCATTCCTTTGAGGAATTGAGTTTCAATCCCTTTCAGGGATTTATAGGAAATAGCACATTCCCTTTACTTTAGATGGGGTTGGTTTTGGTATTTCGTTACAGCTTCATTCTGCAGTAAATTTTAACTCAAGGATTCTTCATTTCCATGATTTTTCCTGCTTCATCCTCAAACAATAAACATGCTTTCATCCCTCACCCTGACCCCTCCCACTCTGATTATCTTTTTAATGCAGGTCTCACATAAAAAATAATACCTTATGCTGTCGTGTTCAGGATCTATCCATTTCTCCAGGGTTCGCGAAAGGCGAAAGAATTGTTCTTTCGTAAGGTTGCATTCAAACACGCTAAACTGCATCCATTGACCGTAATTCTTGAGCGCCTTAAAAACCTTATTCCGGCGCTTGTCATCTTCAATGTCATAAGAAATAACAACGAACATAATGCACCATCCAGATTATCAGTTTACCTGGTAACCAGGGGTAAATATTTATCCACTTCTCCCTGCAGATACTTGGCCAGAAGTCGGGCCTGTAATTCCATACACCGCCTGTAAGTAGCCCGGTACTTAAAATACGGGTGGCGGATTTCCGATTGCTTCTTTTGTTCATATGCCGCCAGGAAGCGTTTACGGGCGTCATCCTTCAGCTTGACCGCTCCACCCAACTCCTGTTCAAAATCATCCTTCACAACCATGCCCCGGTTAATCACACTTAAGACCACGGCATCCGCTACGATGGGACGGAATTCTTCGGCAAGATCCAGGGCTAATGAAACCCGGCCATAGCGGTCTTTATGCAAAAATCCAGTATAGGGATCAAGGCCGACTGTATTGACCGCACTGGCTAGATCCTTGGCCAGTAAAGTATAAGCGAAACTTAAAAGGCTGTTCACCGGATCTGTCGGTGGCCGCCGCACCCGGCCGTGAAACTGGAATTCTTTTTTGAGTAAATTGCTAAAGACGCGAAAATAGGCTGCCGAACCGGCCCCTTCCAGGCCGCGGACGCCATCGACGTTTTCCGCCCGCGGCAAAGCTTTTAGAGCCTGGTTAATCTCCAGAAAAGGTTCCTCAGGCAAACTGACGCCTTCCCGCCGGGCGCGCATTAACATATTTAACATGTTTTTTAGTTTCCCTATGACAAACTGCCGTGCTAAATAGGTAGCCTGCCCGGCATCAAAGGCGGCCCGGAATTGATCGGCGCGGACGAGGCAATTTTTACCCTGGGCCGGTTGCAATCTCCCAAGGAAGCGTCCCCATTGGTTTAAAAAACATACCTCAATACCCAGCTCCAGCAATGTCTCTATCACCGGAGTAGTCAATCCCACCCGGCCGAAAAGGACAACCTGATCCACTTTGATGATAGGTATATCGGCAAGCACTTCTTTTTCATGTTCTACAATTATACGCTCGTCAATGCGGCGGACTATAGCGCCCTGTTCTGTAATATAGAGAGTAGCCATGTTGTAATCACCGCTCCTCTTTCAATCAAATTGCGCAGCACAACGCGTCGGTTGGTTTTACCTTGTGGCCACACTAATCAATGTTCCTCTTCCCCGCAACTAAGAATCTGCCTGGTTTCAGAAGGTAAACATATGGTTTTTAGACTGCATCCCTGACATCGGGGGCCTTCTTTCTGCTGGGGACGGCGACGAGTAGTTAATAATTCCCGCACGGCCTGGATTATTTGCAGGGTTTCAGCCCGGAGTTCCGGTGTAAATTCTATCGCCTGGCGCCGCCTTTCCGTAGCGTAAAAAATATACCCCTTATTTATCACCCGGCCAGTAAACTCTTCTAAAACCATGGCCTGGGCGCAGAGTTGTATTTGATCATTTTGCCAATCGCCACGCCGGCCTTTCTTGTACTCTACAGGATAAACCTGGCCGTCATCGATTTCCACCAGGTCAGCTTTGCCGGTTAAGCCATAACGGGTCGAATAAAGGGTAACACTGCGTAGCTGCAGTTTTTCTCCGTGGAAATGTTCGGAAGCCTGATGAACATTTTTATGCAGGTATGAACCCTCCAGGGTATGAATATTGTCCTCAAACTCTTCAGCTACATAGATATAATAACAGCGCCGCGGGCAGTAAGCATACTGGTTTAAAGCAGCTATAGGTACCAGCTCATCCTCCTGCCATTCTTTTTCCGGTGCGGCATCTGCCATAATGATCACCTCTGGATAGTCTATTTGTTAAATAATTCAATCCTTCCCAGGAATTCGGGGCGTATGGCGCCCGGCGACTATCGCTTGATGACCCTGACTGAAGATTCATTGGGTCTGGCACTTGGCCCGGCAGGCGGTATCGGCCGGCCTTCCGGGCTGACACTGAATTTAACCAGCCTGGGCAAGTATTCAATATGTGTTTCAATCCCTTCCAGGGATTAATGGAATCTAGCACCAGACGCCAAATGGGGGAAGATCAAAAACTATGTAACCAGTTTCAATCCCTTCCAGGGATTAATGGGGTCTGGCACGTATGAATGCGAAGTGCCTAAAGATGTTTTAGTGCTGTTTCAATCCCTTCCAGGGATTAATGGGGTCTGGCACCTGGGCCGGTACTGCTCCACCTCGCTCATCCTGCAGTTTCAATCCCTTCCAGGGATTAATGGGGTCTGGCACTCGCAGGACTAGTCGACCCGGAAACGGGCGACTGGTACGGTTTCAATCCCTTCCAGGGATTAATGGGGTCTGGCACCATGTTTGTCAGGAGTCGTTATTCAGTTATCAAAGAAGTTTCAATCCCTTCCAGGGATTAATGGGGTCTGGCACGTGGCGACTCCTGAAGGAGTAAGCAACATCATGAAGCAGTTTCAATCCCTTCCAGGGATTAATGGGGTCTGGCACATAAGGGAGGAGCTAAGTAATGATACCAGTAATTAGTTTCAATCCCTTCCAGGGATTAATGGGGTCTGGCACCGGTACAGCTCGATGAAGGGCTGCGCCGCCAGGCCGGGTTTCAATCCCTTCCAGGGATTAATGGGGTCTGGCACTTCCTTTTTTGTCATTTTAAATTTGCCTCCTTTTTATGTTTCAATCCCTTCCAGGGATT
>DFYS01000113.1 GCA_002383405.1 Moorella sp. UBA4076 | reverse complement strand
TGCCCCTGGACGCCCTGGACCTGGCCCAACGCGCCGGCAACGTCAAGGCCGTTAATATGGTCCTCATGGGCGCCCTGGGCCGGAGGTTGCCTATCAGCCGGTCAGCCTGGGAGGAGGCTATGGCCTCGGCCGTACCGGAGCGATTTTTGGCGGTAAACAAAAAAGCCTTCCAGCTGGGGTGGGCGGAAGGCGATTGTTGTCAAGGGCTCTGAGTATGCTCCAGTGCTGACGCATGAAAATATTTAAAGACGAAGTTCAGGTGCCAAAATCAGGCGAACGAACAATAAGTCGCACCAATATCCAGGCCGCGGCTGGGGTGCGCAGCCACCAGCAAACGAGAGGCTTCGGGAAAATGCTCACAAAAGAATATTTTGCAGATATTTGTTAGCATGGTGTTAGCATCGGCCTCTTAAAACTGGCTTTTCGAATACCGTACTGTAACAATGAGAACCCTCTTTTTTGCTTCTTCGACACGGTACACAACTGTAAAATTACCAACGAAAAGTTGACGGTATCCTTTGTTAGCATAAGCGCCTATTTTTCTTAAGGCACCGCGCTGAGGCATGCTTTCCAAACTGAAAATGGCTTCCTCCAGTGTGTCAGCCAACCTGGCAGCGATACCTGGCTCTATCAGCGTTTCAGCGATATATTCATATATGCCGTCCAAATCGCGGTATGCACGAGGCAGTAATTTCACGGAGTATTTATTTTCCAACGTGCTTCCTCTTTAAGCTCGACAGAGCTTCTCTCGCATCTATAAGCTGGTCATCGGAAGTATACTCGGCTTCGGCTTCCGCGATAGCCGCGTCGAGTTCACGCTCCTTCAGCATGGAATCAAAGGTTTCAATGCTCATAACAACTAAATCACCATAGCCGTTTTTCGTTATAAATATGGGTTCTTTCTTTGCATGGCACAGGTCGGAGATTTCATTGGTATTTCTTAAATCAGTAATAGGTCTAATCTGGGGCATGATTGCTGCCTCCCTTCATGTACGCGATTATAACATTATTATATACATTTTACAAGATTTCACTTCAAGCCACCTTTTCACTCACCAGTTTCCGGTTGTTGTTAAGGGTTTTGAGTGTGCTCAGTATGCTCTTACTCGAAAACCTGACTACTCTAACATGGGCCTGCTAGCTCCAGCCTGGAACCCACCAGGCTTTTGTTTTAAGCGCGTATTTTCTTTAATGCCACCTGCTCCTGTAACCGTCCCAGCAGTTTGATGACCTGCTGGGAGGCCTGGCCCAGCTGCTGCTGCAGCCGGCCGGCGGTATCCCGGTCGCCGGCGCGGGCGGCCTGGACGATCTGCCGTGCCAGGTCGTGGACCTGGCGGTGGGGTTCATCCAGTTCCCGGAAGGCCGGGTGGTTGGTTACAGCCGGGTTTTGCTCGGCATTGTACCAGCGGCCCAGACGGCAGGCGTGGTGGGAGGTGACGGCTTCCGGGGTCAGCTCTTCGCGGCCCTGGAGGAAGTTGTAGACCCGCTGCCTCCACAGCAGGTGGTCGGTCTTGGCCAGCTCCAGCAGGTCCCAGGCACCCAGGTCCAGCTGCAGGCGGCCCAGAAGCTGGCGCAGCTCTTCCGCCTGGCGGGCTACGGCTACCACCTGGTCTACCGTCTGGCCGGCGTCGTCCCCGACCCGGTCGGCCAGGGCGGCGATACTGCTGACGCTGGTGGCCAGCTCTTCCACCAGGGAGGCTGATTCCTCCACCCCGGCGGAGATATGCTGGGTCTTGGCGTTGATGCCCTCAAAAACCGCCAGGACCTCCTGCAGGCGGCCGGAGGCGTCCCCGGCCAAGCCGGCGCCGCGGTCAGCCGCCTGGACGGCGTTTTCGACTGTCGCGGCTGCCTGTTCCGCGGTGGCGACCATGGTGTTAATGCGGCCGCCGGCATTGGTGACAGCGCCGGCCGTAGCCTCGGCCAGTTTTTTCACTTCCTCCGCCACCACGGTAAAAGTCAGGCCGGCGCTGCCGGCGCGGGCGGCTTCAATGCTGGCGTTAAAAGCCAGCAGGCGGGTGCGGGCGGCGATATCTTTAATGACCTTAACTATCTCCCGGGTGGCTGCCGCCTGTTCCTGCCAGTTTTGCACCTGTCCGGCCAGCTCGGCCATGGTGGCTTTGAGGGCCTGGAATTCCGCCAGCGCCGCCTGGACCACCTGGATGTTGGCAGCCAGGGTTTCCCGGCCTTCCTCCGCTTCCCGGGCCAGGGTTGCCGCCCGCGTGGCCAGGTCGTCGGCATTGGCCGCCATTTCTTCCATGGCGGCCGTAGCCTCCTGTAGTTGCTTAGCCTGGTCAGCAGCCGCGGTGGCCATCTGGCCGGCGAAGATATTGGTGTTGGCGGCGAAATTAACAACCCGGCTCAAGGCGATTGTGACTTCAGTAAAGAGGTTGTTCAGGCGTCCCCGGCAGGCCTTAATGCCATCATACACCTTATGCAGGGGCCCGCTGACCAACGGTTGCGAACCGTCACCCCGCCTATCCTCACCCCGCAGGTTACCCTCCCGGACGGCATCCAGGGCCTCATGGAGCTTTTCCAGCCCGGCGCGGCTGACGGCGATTTCCTGGTCGCCAGGCGCCTGGTTATTGTTTTTTGTAAATAGCCACATTATCAAATACCCCTTCCTATATAACTAAAGCGGGCTCCGCCCCCAACCCAATCTTGCCGGCGTGACCATCTCTCCTTTGCTGGATATGGCGGCCTAAATAACTTGTTTTTTATTGCAGTTTTGAAGCCGTAAGGTACTAAAGGTCCGCCGCCCGCAACGTGAAGCGTTGGCAAATTGGAGAGCAGGTGTTGCGCTGGAG
>DFYS01000151.1:4721-6168 GCA_002383405.1 Moorella sp. UBA4076 | reverse complement strand
CTCGCTTCGCAGGCGATGGTGCGCGGCATACTTAAGCCCTTCGGGCTTAAGAATTGCGGCCGCGCTGTTTTCGAGGGTCTCATCCGCTCCTTGAACTAAGGCTGCAAATGCGTCCTCCGGGAACCTGCTTCACCCCGCCTACAATACTGCCATTTTCATCCTGCTGCTGGTGCCGCGCCGGCGGCATGGGCGTCTGCTCAGCTTTGCCTTTCGGTCCCCCGGATAGCAATAGTCCTGGAAGCACATATGATGGCTGAACGGTTTCATGAGTCTAACGGCGGGTAGCGCCAGGTCAGCGCAGATGGTGGTGGCCTGAACAGTTACCTTTTGTTATAATAAACCATGGAGCTGGTTAAAATTGCAGCCAGCTGTTATAATACCACTATATGGGAATGGAGGCAGGCAAAGTGGCAGCACGTTCTAAAGTAACCCTTCCCCAGCTTCAGGTTATGAAGGAACGCGGGGAGAAGATTACCATGGTGACCGCCTATGATTACTCTTCAGCGCTGCTGGCTGACCGCGCCGGGATGGACATGCTTCTGGTTGGCGATTCCGTTGGTATGGTTGTTCTGGGCTACCAGAGTACGGTACCTGTAACGATGGATGAAATGGTGCATCATACCCGCGCTGTGATGCGCGCTAACCCGGCCGCCCTGGTAGTGGCCGATATGCCTTTTCTCTCCTACCAGGCGAACATACCTGACGCTGTTTATAACGCCGGCCGCATGATCAAGGAAGGTGGCGCTGATGCCGTTAAACTGGAAGGCGGCCGGGCGATGGCCCGCATGGTACGTGCCATTGTAGATGCTGGTATTCCGGTCATGGGCCACCTGGGGTTAACGCCCCAGTCGGCCGTCCAGATGGGTGGTTTTCACGTCCAGGGGCGGGAGGCGGCCGCGGCCGAAAAAATAGCTGCTGACGCAACCGCCCTGGTGGAAGCCGGTATCTTCTCCCTGGTGCTGGAGTGCGTACCGGTGGAGCTGGCGCGGCGGATAACGGCGGAGCTGCCGGTGCCTACCATCGGCATTGGGGCCGGCCCGGATTGCGATGGCCAGGTACTGGTCTATCATGACCTTTTAGGCCTCTTTGATCGCTTCCGGCCTAAATTTGTTAAGTGCTACGCTGACCTGGGGGCGGCCATCGTCGAGGCCCTGGAGGCATACGGGCAGGAGGTGCGGGAAGGCAAATTCCCTGCTGCGGAACACAGTTTCCGCTAAATACATCTCATTCGCACGACTGGTTCACGGCGGAGCGCCTCAATAACGGACCATAAAAATGTTCGCACTTGGGGAGGGGAGGGGCAGGTTTCAATCTGTTCAGCACGTTACCCGTATCAGTAACTACCCTGAAAATAGCGTTCTTGCGAAACAGTATGCTGGTCTACTGGGGTGAAGCAGGTTCCCTTCAGGCGCCACTTCCCGACCTTATACAAGGACCTCGCTTCGCA
>DFYS01000151.1:0-4705 GCA_002383405.1 Moorella sp. UBA4076 | reverse complement strand
GCCTACAATACTGCCATTTTCATCCTGCTGCTGGTGTCGCTCACAAGCGGCATGGGCGTCTGCTAAGAGATTTAGTGAGCCGGGGTTGCGTACTGGACTGCGAGCTCTCACATCGCACCTCCCACCGCTCACATCTCATTTCGGAGGAGCCGTAATTGCTCAATTACCTGGACCTGTTCCTTTTGATCATTCTGGCCTGGGGGGCCTGGCGGGGCTACCGCATGGGCTTTGTCAACCTGGTAACCGGATGGGTGAGTTACCTGGTAGCCGGTCTGGCAGCTCTCATCTATGCCCGGCCCCTGGTCGATATCATTGACCAGGCCTGGCATTTGAGCCGGCGCTGGGGTGAGGGGCTTATTCCCTTTATCCCCCTGCCCGGTCCGGTCCTCAGCCAGCCGGCGGACGCCGGGGCGGCCCGGCAGCTGGAGGTACTCCTGGGGGGTATGCCCCTGCCGGGTCCAATCAAACAGAGCCTGCTCGCGGCCGCCGGGAAGATTAACTCCTTGAGCCTGGGCCAGGCCCTGGCCGGTCAGATTGTCTTCCTGGGCCTGGAACTGATAGTCATGGTTACAATCTTTTTGGGCTGTTTATTCCTTCTCCGCCGCCTGGCCCGATGGAGTACACGTGGTATCCATATGAGCCCCCTGGGTCTTTTCAGCCGCGTCCTGGGGCTAACCTTAAGCCTGCTGGGGCAGGCTTTCTGGCTGGCTTTACTGGTAGGTCTGCTGCGATCGCTCCTGGCACTGCCGGCCACGACGGTCCTTCCCGGCTTTTTACCCCTGGCGCGGCAGTTATTTAATTCCGGCGTCGCCATGCAGCTGGGTAATTTTTATGACTGGCTGGCCGGCCTATTGCATACCCTAATCTAGGGCCGGCTTACCGGGGCTGCAAGCCAGGTCAGGGCGATCGATTATTTCTATCGATATACCCAAAACACCCAACCCATTTCAAGGGGATCATTTATGGCGGCACCCGCCGCCGGCGAACGGAGGAAAATGAGAAGCGCGGGCAGACTTAAATCAGTCCAGCACTCAATTATAAGTTTATTGGTCTGAGGCCCTTAAGCCTGAATATCTTCGCAAAGTGGAAAGAAAATAATGCGGTAGGGGGTGGTTCCGGCTATGCCGGGTTAGGTATAGAAACCATCATGTTGAAGGTTATGCCAGCAACATTCTACTATCAGTTTAACGGTTTAGGCAGAGAAACCGTCATGCTGGTGTTATACCAGCAGTTTAAACAAGCAAGGGTTGAGTGCTGGGCAAAATTGAGTGCTGGGCTGGTTCTGTCAAACACCCCATCTCTCACCTCCCACATCCCACATCTCATTTACGAAGGAGTTTTGCTAATGACTGCTAAAGAGGAAAGCAGAGGTAAAAAACTATTAAAGGAGCTGGCCTTACCCCGCCAAAGCGCATGGGAGCGATTGGCGGGCGACACCAGGGCGAAGGTCTTTGCCTTTGCCGAAGGGTACAAGAATTTTATCAGCCGGGCCAAAACGGAACGGGAGGTAGTGCGTCTGGCCCTGGAGTCGGTTCGCGGCCGTGGTTTTGTATCCCTGGCCGACCTGCCTGCCGGCAGGGGGCTCAACCCGGGTACCCGCTTTTACCTGGAGTGGCGCGGTAAGGTATTGCTTATAGGTATTACGGGGACCACTGACCTGGTGGAAGGCATCAGGCTGGTAGGGGCCCACGTCGATGCCCCGCGCCTGGACCTGAAGCCGATGCCTCTTTATGAGCAAGCCGGCCTGGCTATGTTCAAAACCCATTATTACGGCGGTATCAAGAAGTACCAGTGGACGGCCCTGCCCCTGGCCCTGCACGGGGTCATTATGCTCCGGGGCGGGCGCCGGGTGGAAGTGGTTATCGGTGAAGATGGCCAGGACCCTGTTTTTACAGTCAGCGACCTTCTGCCCCACCTGGCGAAAGAACAGATGAAAAAGAAGATGGAAGAAGCCCTGAGCGGTGATGACTTGAACCTGGTGGTCGGCAGTATACCCTACCCGGATGAGGATGATATGAAAGACAGGATCCGTCTGGCCATCCTCCAGTTATTAAATGAACGCTACGGCCTGGTGGAAGAAGACCTGATTGCCTCCGAGCTGGAACTGGTACCCGCCGGGCCGGCCCGCGACCTGGGCTTTGATTGTTCCCTGGTGGGGGGTTACGGCCAGGACGACCGGGTCTGTGGCTATACCGCCCTGCAGGCTATCCTGGACCTGGAAAATCCCCGCCATACGGCGATAGTGCTTCTGGTCGATAAAGAGGAGATCGGCAGCACCGGCAATACCGGCGCCCAATCCCGCTTCCTGGAGTATGCCCTGACCGAGATGGCGGCGCGGACGAATAGGACCGGTTTCTTTAATGTCAGCCGCATTATGGCCGCTTCCCAGGCTATTTCCGCCGACGTTACCGCCGGGGTCGACCCCACCTATGAAAACGTCTTTGACTTGCACAATGCTTCCCTGCTGGGACATGGTGTAGTTTTAAATAAATACTCCGGTTCCCGCGGTAAATACGACGCCAATGACGCCAGCGCCGAATTCATAGGCCAGCTGCGGGATATTTTTAACCAGAACGGCGTAATCTGGCAGAGCGGCGAGATGGGCAAGGTGGATGCCGGCGGCGGCGGCACGATAGCCAAATTCCTGGCCTATTTCGGCCTGGATGCGGCCGACTGCGGCCCGGCCCTTCTTTCTATGCACGCCCCCCTGGAAATAGCCAGCAAGGTGGATATCTTCATGGCCGCCCGCGCCTACAAAGCTTTTCTCGCCAGTTAAGGTATTTAGCAGGAAAAAATAAACTGGACGGAGAAAATATACAAAAAGCCCTGGCCGTTTGCCGGTTGTCCTACCAGGTGCTTTTCTTTTAAAAAGGGGTCATCGGCATGGAAAGGATTGTTGACGCCCGCGGTCTGGTCTGTCCCCAACCACTTATCCAGACGAAAAGGGTCCTGGAAACCCTGAAAACGGATCGTGAGGTGGTGACCATCGTCGATAATGAAGTGGCGCGGGATAATGTCCTGAAGCTGGCCCGCAGCCTGGAGTGCGAGACCACCGTCCGGGAGCAGGGCAGCGAGTATTATATCCATATTCGTAAGGAGAGTTTACCGGCTACCCAGCTGACCGTAAACTCGGGGCAAACCCTGCTGATATCTGCAGCCAACCTGGGGCGCGGCTCCGACGAGCTGGGCAGTGTGCTGATGCGCAGCTTTTTCTACAGTCTCAGCGAAGCAGAGGTGCTGCCGCGGCGGGTAATTTTTATCAACAGCGGCGTTCAGCTCTGCTGCCAGGACTCACCGGTCCTGGGCAGCCTGCTGGCCCTGGAACAAAAGGGTGTCGAACTGCTGGCCTGCGGTACCTGCCTGGATTACTACCACCTGAAGGAAAAACTGTGCGCCGGCAGTGTCTCCAATATGTATACTATCCTCGAGCACCTCATGGCGGCCGAGAAGGTAATCACTCTTTAGACTCCTTTGTCTGGTACGGGCGGTTACCTGGCATAGACGGGGCAGTAAAGCGGTGCCGGCGAAGCCAGGGGGCGAGGCTATGGCGATTATAGCGGGCTTTAGAGATTCACCATGCTATCGATCACTACAGCGCAAGGTTACCATGGTGCCCTCTTGATGGCGCCGGAACCGACCGGAAAAACAGGCGTACTCGCGTCTTAAAGCTGGGGGCCCGTTCGTTTCAGGAGGAAACGGCGCTGTAGTATTATTTACGGGGGTGGGCGAGGATGTTCTGGCATCGCTGGCGGCGACGCGACCCGGAACAGCGCCTGGCGGCAGCCTTAAGCCGATGCCGGGGCCAGATAGGTAAGGGCCTGCAGCGGCAGTTATGCCGGATGGATGCCCTCGCCCTGGCCCGCTTGCTGGCCGGCACCTGGCCGCACCTGGGAGAAGCTACCCGCAGGCAGCTTTGCACCCTGGTGGAAGAAGAGGGCTTTGTCGATGCATGGGTGCGGTTGCTGGCGGAGGGAAAAGCAGCGGCAAAGGCCCAGGTGGCTGCTACCCTGGGCGTGATGGGGATTAACCGCTCCTTAAGCCAGCTGCTGGCAGCCCTGGGGGACCGGGATGAAGGCGTTCAGCTGGCTGCCACTGCTGCTCTGGTGCGGCTGCGCGACCGGCGCTGTCTGGAACCGCTGCTGACAGCCCTGGCTGAACCGCGGCGCTGGCCGCCGGCGCGGGTAGCGGAGGTGCTGCTGGCCCTGGGGCCGGCCAGTATTCCCCCCTTACTGGGACTCCTGGCCGGGGGGCCGGAAGACGTTGCCCTGCGGGCGATCAATATCCTGGGCCTTTTTAAAGATGACCGGGTAATACCGGCCCTGGAGCACGCCCTGCAGGCAGGAACAGTTGCCATTAGAAGGGAGGCTGCCCTGGCCCTGGGCGAGATGGGACATAGCGCGGCCGCAGCTCTGATAGCAGCCCTGGCTGATCCCGAGGCGGAGGTGAGGGCTGCCGCGGCGCGGGCGCTGGGCCGCCTCCAATGCCGGGCCGCAGGGGAGTCGTTGCAGGTCTGCCTGGCCGATAGCAGCTGGGAAGTAAGGGTGGCCGCCGGTGCTGCCCTGGCGGCAATAGCGGCAACGGGGGAGAATTGAGTAATGGGGACTATCAAAAGCCTGGATTTCCGGGTTGGCGATATCGTGCAGACGAAAAAAAAACACCCCTGCGGTGACGACCGGTGGGAAATCCTGCGGATAGGAATGGATTT
>DFYS01000150.1 GCA_002383405.1 Moorella sp. UBA4076 | reverse complement strand
GGGCGGCAATCCAGCTTTCCCATGGCGGCCGGAGGGCCGGGCGTGTAAGCCTGCATAATGGCTACCTGGAGGTTACCCGCGGCCGGCTGCCCGTCGCTCCCTCAGTCCTGGCCCACCCCTTTCCCGGGCAGGTTGTACCCCGGGAACTGCGAGTGGAAGAGATTGAAGAGATCGTGGCGAAATTTGGTCAGGCCGCCCGCCGGGCAGTTGAGGCGGGGTTTGATGTCATCAGCATTCATTGTGCCCATATGTACCTTTGTGGCGAGTTTCTCTCGCCCTGGGCCAACAAGCGTACGGATCAATACGGCGGCAGCCTGGAAAACCGTATACGCTTTGCTCTGGAGATTATTGCCAGGGTGCAGCAGGAGGTAGGTACCGATTTTCCTCTCATCTGCCGCATAAACGGCCAGGAGCCGCAGGGCGGCAATTCCCTCCTGGAGATCCGCGAGATTGCCAGGAGGTTCCAGATGGCGGGCATCAAGGCCATCAGCGTTTCGGTCGGCTTTGGCGCCGTACTGCAGGAAAGGGGCTTTATCTCCGCCGAAGCCCCCATCGGGACGCCGGAAGGCGTTATCGTCCCCCTGGCGGAAAACATTAAACTCGGCGTTACCGTACCGGTGATTACGGCCAACAAGATCCGCAACGTTGATTTTGCCGAGGGCGTTTTACAGCAAGGGCGGGCTGATATGATCGCCCTGGGCCGGCCGTTGATTACCGACCCATACTGGGTAGAGAAAGTTGCTTCCGGCAAGTATCAAGACATCCGTCCCTGTGTCTCCTGCTGCCAGGGTTGCGTGGAAAATGTGCTCAAAGGCGTACCTATTACCTGCATCCTCAACCCGCGGGCGGGCAAGGAAGGCGAGATCGAAGTCAACCCTGCGCCGCCGGATCAAAGGAAGAAGGTACTGGTGATCGGCGGCGGGCCGGGAGGGCTGGAAGCAGCCGTTACCACTGCCTCAAGGGGACACAGTGTTACCCTGTGGGAAAAAGAAAAAGAACTGGGAGGCACTGTTTCCCTGGCGGCAAAGCCGCCTCGCAAGGATGAGTTAAGGCAGATCATTGATTATTACCGACACCAGGTCGAACAGGCAGGTGTCAAGGTAGAATTAGGATTGGCAGCCGGTAAAGATACAGTTACAGCCTTTCAACCTGACGTTGTCATCCTGGCGACGGGCGGGAAACCCGCCAGGCCGGCCATCAAAGGCCTTGAACGGGGTAATGTTTTCTGGGCTGTTGATCTCCTTAAGGATGATTGCAGTAACATCGGGGAAAAGGTGGCCATTATCGGCGGCGGGCAGGTCGGCGTGGAAACGGCGGAGTGGCTGGCGGCAAAAGGGAAAGAGGTAACCGTTATCGAGATGCTGCCCGAAGTGGCCGGGGATATGCCCCATGCCGTCAAGGTGCCCTTAATGCTCAATTTGCAGGACCACGGCGTCAGGATGCTTACCAATACCCGCGTGAAGGAAATTACCGGCGCCGGCGTCCTGGTGGAGAGAAAGGGGGTGGAGGAACTGCTTCCGGCGGACGCCGTGGTCATCGCTGTAGGCGTGGAGGCCGATAACAGCCTGGAAGCGGAATTAAAAGATCAGATACCGGCTTTATATACGGTAGGAGACTGCCAAAGCCCGGGCAAAATTATGGATGCGGTGCATGAAGGGTTCCAGGTGGGGTTAGAGATTTAAACCCCATATCGGTGAAGGAGGTATCGGGATTTGTTCGGGAAGAAACAGGACCAAAAAATCGATTTAGAGAGTGTAGAATTGACCAAGAGGTCCCTGGCCGGTAATCTGAAGGCTCTAGTGACTGTTTTAGCTGTCACCCTGTCCCTGTTTCAATTATATACGGCTGCCTTTGGCATTTATAAGACGGCCGTCGTCCACAGAGCCGTACATTTGACTTTAATATTAGTTTTGTTCTTCTTGCTATATCCGGCAAATAAAAAAGCGGCCCGCAGTAAGACCTGGCTGGTGATAGATGGCATCATTGCCGCGATAGCCCTGGCAGCTGTAGGTTATATAGTATTCTTTTACGAGGCAGTGGCCAATAGAATAGGCAACCTGGAGGATTTAACCCGGATGGACCTGATCATCGGAACTCTAGTCATCCTCCTGGTGCTGGAAGCAACGCGGCGCTCCAACCGGGTTTTCTTCTTCCTTATGCTCCTCGCCCTGGCTTATATATTCTGGGGACCTTATTTTCCCGGGCTTTTCGCCCATCCCGGTATTAGTATTGAACGTTTGATCTACCTGCTTTCCTATTCTTCGGAGGGGATTTTCGGCACCGGTCTGGCAGTGTCAGCTACCTACCTCTATTTGTTTATCCTTTTCGGTGTTTTTCTAGGCAAGACCGGCGTAACTGATTTTTTCCTCAAGCTCGCCCTTGCCCTTGTGGGCCGGTTTACCGGCGGCTCGGCCAAGGCCTGTGTTATCGCCAGTTCCTTAATGGGTACGGTAACCGGCAGCTCGCTCGGCAATGCCGTAGCGGTGGGTTCATTTACCATTCCCATGATGAAGCAGGCAGGTTTTCGCAGTCATATTGCTGCCGCCATCGAGGCCCTTTCTTCGTGTGGTGGTCAGTTGATGCCTCCAGTCATGGGTGCGGCGGCTTTTATCATGGCTGAGATCACCGGCGTTCCCTACGGCCAGCTAGCCTTGATGGCTTTAATCCCGGCTGTTATTTATTATATCAATGTCTTTGCCGTTATTCATTTTGAAGCTGCAAGTTCTGGGCTCAAAGGCTTACCCGCAAGCGATTTACCCAGTATTAAGCAGGTGCTATCTTCAGGATATTTGTTGCTCCCTTTGCTGGTTCTGATTTACATGCTGATGATTGCAGGCTATACAGCTACCAAAGCCGGTTTTGTAGCTATCATCACCTGCATCCTGGTGACTTATTTACGTAAACATAACCATTTCAACTGGAAGGATTTCTGGCAGGCCTGCGAAAAAGGCGCCTACAATGCCGTGGAAATCGCCGTCCTCTGTGCCGGGATCGGTATCATCATCAGCGCTGTAGTTCTAACAGGACTGGGCATGCGTTTTTCCAGTATTGCCATAGCGTTGACCGGCGGGCACTTAATCCCCATGCTGCTTATGGCTATGCTGGTAAGTATAATCATGGGCATGGGCATGCCAACACCGGTGGTTTATTTGCTGATGGCCATGTTTGCAGCGCCTTCGCTGGTAAAATTGGGAGTGCCGGTAATAGCAGCCCACCTCTTTGTTTTCTATTATGCTATTTTATCTGGCCTGACGCCGCCGGTGTGCCTGGTCTCTATTGTAGCTGCCGGTCTGGCTGGGGCCGACTGGTGGAAAACAGGCTGGGCTTCGGTCCGTCTTGCGCTGGCGTCATTTATTATTCCCTATATGTGGGTTTTTGGTCCGCAAATATTAATGATAGGCAATTGGAGTGAGGTCGTGCTGGCTTTTATTTGTGCCAGTATTGGGGCTGTTGCTGTAGCTGGCAGTGTTCAGGGCTGGTTTTTGACCAGGGCGGGGTGGCCGGAAAGGGTGTTGTTGCTTGCCGGCGGGCTCTTATTAATCAAACCTGGTTTGGTTACAGACGTTATTGGCATAGTGATGGTAGCTATGGTGGTTGCCTGGCAGCGGGCAATCAAAAAAAGGGGGGTGATCGGCCGGGATGCTGAAGTGGTAAAGACGTTGTAGACAGGCTGGAAAACAGGCAGAATAATTCCGGGAGGAACCCGGGGGAGGAGGCATATGGGGTGAGAATTAAGGGAGGATTATTGTTGGTAGGCTTATTATCCTTGAGCCTTGCAATTTATGGCTGTGGTGACCGGGGGGGGGTACTCAAACAGTAAAAACTGTTGACTGGGCGCTGGGGACATCCGGTTCCGGTTCTTCTCCTTACATCATGGGGGGAGTTATCTGCGATGTAGCCAATAAAACCATGGAGGGCTTGAAGGTTTCCCCCCAGGTGACAGCGGGCTTTGAAGAAAATGTGGGCCTGGTGGCCAAGCAAAGCGTGCAACTCGGTGAAGCCAGCAATAATGTGGTAATCAGTGGCTATGGGAAATATCCTGATATCCGCGGGTTGTTTAACTTCCTGCTGTCACCAATTCATGTGGCGGTAGATGCCCGGAAGGGCATCAAAAGCATCGGGGATCTGAAGGGGAAAACAGTAAATATCGGTGCCCCGGGGCAGGCAACCCGCAAAATCGCTGAGGCGTTGCTCAATGCCTATGGCTTGAAACCGGGTGATTATAAAGCTTCGGCCCTGACTACGGGGGAGGCGGTGGAAGCGCTTAAGGACGGCCATGTCGACGCCGTCATCCTCCTGGCGGAAACGCCTATGCCGGGTATAGCTGAAGTTGCTGTTACCAGGGAGATAGATTTATTACCCTTGGAAGGGCCGCAAGCAGAAAAATTCAACGCCGACATAGGAGACTTACTGACAACGACAGTTATACCGGCTGGAACTTATAAAGGCGTTAATCACGATACGCCTACCATGGCTATGGCTGTGGCCGTTATTGCCCATAAAGACCTGGATGCCGAACTCGTCTACAAATTCACTAAAAGTGTCTGGAGCAATCTTGATAAATTGCAGGCCGCCCATGAGGGTTTTAGGTCTTTAAAACTGGACAAGAGCGCCATTTCAGGATGGAGCAAAGTGCCACTCCATCCGGGCGCGGAAAAGTATTTTAAAGAGGCTGGAGTAATAAAATAACAGCCAAGCGGTTAACGACCTTCTCTGTGGGAGAAAGAGGAGCCCGGCCTCCTCTTTCTCTTCATTATTTATCTTTAACATTGATCTTTAACGGGAAAGGAAGTCCCGGTTATGCAAGTAAAAGTAGGCTTTCTGGCCTTATATTCGGAACTGGCAACAAAGGTGCGTCAGGTGGCCGGGGAAGTTGCCGTCAGCGCCACAGTGACCGTATGGGAAGAAGCCGCTCCCCTGGCCGATGCCACCCTTATCCAGGCGGCCAAAAAGCTGGAAGCCGATTGCGACGTGCTGATCGCCCGTGGTGGCATGCAGCCTCTGCTGGCGCCCGAGGTATCCCTACCGGTAGTCGAATGTCCGATTACCTTTCCCGACATCCTCAAGGCACTCTACCAGGCCCGGAATAAGGGTAGGCATATCCTGCTTATCCTGCACCGCACCCAGAATCACGACCTGGGGCCCTGGCCCGGGGTTCTGGGTATTAAGGTAACGAAGGTTCTTGTCGATTACCGCCACGAGATCCAGGAAGTTATCAAAAAGGCCGGAGAAACCGACGTGGTAGTAGTAGGTGGGAGCCTGGCTGTTGAGGCAGCCCAGCGACTGGGTCATCGATCGCATTTGATTATTTTCAGCCGCGAAACCATCCTGCAGTCCCTGCACAAAGCTATAGAAATCGTCAAAGCCACCCAGAAGGAGAAAGAACGGGCCGCCCGGCTGCAGGCCCTCCTCGACTTCGCCCACGAAGGCATCCTCTTTCTGGAAGGGGACAACGAAATCGCCTATGTCAACAGCGCCGCCACGGAAATCTTAAAAATGCCCCGCGAACAGCTTATAGGCAGGGAAGTAACTGAAGTTTTAAAAACTACATCCAATACTATTGAAGCGCTTTTCAACGATCGGGCCGACAGCCCCCTGACCGGCAAACTGCTTAAACTGGACAGCCTCTCCATCATGGCCAACATCGTCCCCGTGCGGGTGGGCAGCCAGACCACCGGTACGGTAGTCACCTTCTTCGAAGCCGCCCGCCTCCAGAACCTGGAACACAACTTCCGCCGCCAGCTGGCGCGGCGGGCGATGACGGCCCGCTTTACCCTGGACGATATCATCGGCAAAAGCAAAGCCATAGCCGCCGCCAAACAGCAAGCCGCCGTCTTTGCCGCCACCGACTCCACCGTGGCCATCTACGGTGAGAGCGGCGTCGGCAAAGAGCTCTTTGCCCAGAGCATCCACAATTTGAGCAACCGCCAAAATAGCCCCTTTGTAGCCATCAACTGTTCGGCCCTGCCCAAGGAGCTGATGGAGAGCGAGCTCTTCGGCTACGAAGAAGGCGCCTTCACCGGGGCTAAAAAAGGCGGTAAAGAAGGCCTGTTTGAACTCGCCCACGGCGGCACCCTCTTTTTAGACGAAATCGGCACCATGCCCATAGAACTGCAGAGTAAGATCTTAAGGGTACTCCAGGAAAAAGAAGTCACCCGGCTGGGGGGTAGCAGCCTGATCCCGGTCGACGTGCGCATTATCGTCGCCACCAACTGCGACCTCAAAGAAGCGGTACGGCAGGGAGAGTTCCGGCAGGACCTGTACTTCCGGCTCAACGTCTTGCCGCTTTACGTACCCCCTTTGCGGGAGCGGCCGGAAGATATCCCGCTGCTTTTCGAGCACTTTGTGCGCACCTTAAGCCGCCGGCTGGGGCGGCGCCTCAACCCGGACCACCTGCATAACGTCCTACTGCTCCAGGAGTACTCCTGGCCGGGGAACGTGCGGGAGCTGATGAACTTCAGCGAGCGCTTCGTAGCCCTGGCCGGGCAGCACCCTGATCAAGACGAACTACTGCAACAGTTGCTGGCCGAGAGCCGGCGGGAATCCAATCCAGGCAGCAGGTTAGACCTGCTGGAAAAGGGGACGTGGAAAGAGACCTGGCAGGGGTTGGAGAAGAACCTGCTGGAACAGATGCTGGCCGAGAGCGGCATGACCAAAACCGCCCTGGCCAGCTCCCTGGGGATAGACCGGACCACCCTCTGGAAGAAGCTGAAAAAAGGCAAAGGCCGCGGTTAATTCACTGGGATTACAGCCATGGCAAACCCATCTGCTAAAGCAGGTAGTCGATCAGTTTGCTTACTTAATGCCAGGTTGACTTATTTCTTCATAGTTATACCCGCTTGCTTCAACCGCCGCCATAAAGTAGTCGAGCTTATTCCCAGCATCGCCGCCATTTTCTTCCGGTTCCAGTTCACCTGGTTCCC
>DFYS01000001.1:6419-20746 GCA_002383405.1 Moorella sp. UBA4076 | reverse complement strand
GACGCCCATGCCGCCGGCGCGGCACCAGCAGAGGGATGAAAATGGCAGGGCGTGGGATTTCAATCAGGAACTGGCGCAGCCGGTTCTTACCAGCCTCCCACATCTCGCCTCTCACTTCTCACATCTATTTTCATGGTAGGGTAGTTACAAAAAAATAAGGTTGGCATCCCCGGGAGCCAGCCCTAACATAGTTTTACAACCGTATAATCATTGCTCTCTACCGCGCCTGAATCCCTGTGTCCGGGACGGAGGGGCGCTTAACCAGCCTTCTGGCATTATGGCCAGGAGGCTTTTTTGCATCACAGGGCTAGGCTGGGTCATCCGGCTCGGCAGCAGGCGCGGCTACTTCCGGCAGGCTGTCCAGCAGCAGGGTTTGCTGGACTACATCAAGGAGAGCCTCCAGGGGCGCCGGCCCTAAAACCCCCCTGCTGATCTTAACATTCAAAGGCCGGAGGGTAACCAGGGCTGTCTCCAGCACCCGCCGAAGGGGAAATTCCCGCCACCTGAGGAGATGGACGACCACCGCGATTCCGGATCCATCTTCCCGTCCCAGGGCGCCAACGGCGCTGCCAGCTTTTTGATTGAGCACCCTGGCTACGTGCTGGGCTACCCGGATGTCATCGGTATCGAGGTAGAGGGTATATTGGACATATTCGATTGGCTGCACTACATTCACCACCTTTTGGGTAGCCATCTAAGCCCCTGGCGCGGCACCAGCAGAAGGATGAAAATAGAGCCGCTATTCGAGCAAAAACCCCGCCCGGGCCAGCTTGGCAGCGATTATCGCCAGGATATCGTCATTCGCTGCTTCTACAGTATGGAGATGGGCGCCGCTGCCGGTCAGGGTATAGAGAGGCCTGGCGCCGCTGGCCTTTAAATCAGCGACAAACTTCTGGACGTCATAGCGCGAGGCCAGCATCAGGTAACCGCGGATTTCCCCGTAAAGGGGGTGTTCGACTACGACGTCGATTACCCTGCCGCCGTAATCGACCATAATCTGTAATTCCTCTGCCAGGCCGTCCATGTCATGCTGACAGGCAAAGGTGCGCTGGCAGCGTTTTTCCGGCCCGGGCCGGAGATACCCCTGCGGGGTGGCGAGGATACCGGCCCCGGCCGCCCGCAACACAGCAACATCCTGGACGATGACCTGGCGGCTGACCCCCAGGATCCCGGCCAACTCGGTGCCCTTGCGCGGCTGGTCTCTATCTAAAAGTTCGAGAATCTTCTGCCGGCGTTCGTTGGCCTTCATCAAACTCCCCCGGCCTCCGGTAGCTTTTTCGTGCTGACACTCATTTCCCCCGGCGGAGGGGCATGTTCCCTGCCGGCACCTATTCCTGCCCTCCGGGAAACTGTTGCTCCCCTCACCCACCCCGCCAAGGGCGGTTCGAGCCTTAGCGGGTATACGCTATCCTGCCAGCTGGGTGCTGGGCTGAAAATAGAGGGCGGCGGCAGGAAACAAGAAGCAGGATAAGTGAACTGCTTCCTGTCTCCGGCCCCTATTCACCCAGTTCGGCCGGGGTAAAGAAAAGGGCTATTTCCCGCGCCGCGCTGGCCGGAGAATCGGAACCATGAATAACGTTCTGGCTTGCTTCCAGGGCATAGTCCCCGCGAATGGTCCCGGGAGCGGCATCGGTAGGGTTGGTGGCGCCCATCATCTGCCTTAAACCAGCGATAACTCCAGGTCCCTCCAGGACCATGGCCACCACCGCGCCAGAGGTGATATGATCGATCAGGCCCTGGTAAAAGGGTTTGCCCTGGTGCTCAGCGTAGTGACGCGCCGCCAGTTGCGGCGAAATCTTTAACATCTTGAGGGCGATAAGCCGGTACCCCTTGCGTTCGAGACGGTTGATGATGGCCCCCGCCAGGCCGCGCTCTACTCCTTCGGGTTTAATCATGGCAAAGGTGCGTTCCACTACCATACTCCTTTCAAACTGTGCAGGTAAGTTAGTTTGATCTGTAAATCCTTGTGCAGAGGGGGCGCCCCGGTTTCCTTGTTTTCTCTCTCCCCGGCAACTGCCGGCGGCTGGTTGTCCGGCGCCCCGGTTTCCGGGTTGCTTCCCTCCGGGCCGTGCTCCTGGTTAAAGGATTCGATAATAGCGATAAACTCCTCCGCTTCCAGGGTTTCCTTTTCCATCAGGGATTTGGCTACCTGATGTAATTGTGCCATATGCTCCTGGAGCATGCTCCGGGCGCGGTTGTAACATTCATCAATTATATGGCGGGCCTCTTTGTCAATAGAAAAGGCCACTGCTTCGCTATAATTGCGATCGCGGGTCAGGTCCCGGCCCAGGAAGATGGTTTCCTGTTTGCGGCCAAAGGTCAGGGGCCCCAGTTCATCGGACATGCCAAACTCGGTGATCATCTTGCGCACCAGCTCGGTAGCCCTTTCCAGGTCATTCTGGGCACCGGTGCTCACTTCTTTCAGGACCAGGGCTTCCGCCACCCGCCCCCCCAGAAGCATGGTTACCTGATCCAGAATCTGGGATTTAGTCATATAGCGCCGGTCTTCTTTAGGCAGCAACAGGGTATAGCCGCCGGCGCGGCCGCGGGGAATAATGGAAACCTTGTGCAGGGGGTCGGTATGGGGCAGGAAATGCCCCAGCACGGCGTGGCCGGCCTCATGGAAGGCTACCAGCCTTTTTTCGTAATCGCTGATGACCCGCGATTTCTTTTCCGGCCCGGCAATCACCCGCTCCACGGAGTCTTCCATTTCTTCCATACTGATCTTGTGCTTGCCGCGCCGGGCGGCCAGTAAAGCCGCCTCATTGATCATGTTGGCCAGGTCGGCCCCGGTAAAGCCGGGGGTCCGCCGCGCCAGGACATCCATGTCAACGGCTTCCTCCAGGGGTTTACCCTGGGCGTGCACCTTGAGAATCTCCCGGCGGCCCACTACATCGGGGACATCAACGACTATCTGGCGGTCAAAACGCCCCGGCCGCAGCAGGGCCGGGTCGAGGATATCGGGCCGGTTGGTGGCGGCAATAATAATAATCCCCTCATTGGCACTGAAGCCGTCCATTTCTACCAGCAGCTGGTTTAAAGTCTGTTCCCTTTCATCATGGCCGCCGCCCAGGCCGGCGCCCCGCTGCCGGCCGACGGCATCGATCTCATCGATAAAGACGATGCACGGCGAGTTTTTTTTGGCCTGCTCAAAGAGGTCGCGCACCCGCGAAGCGCCGACACCGACAAACATTTCCACAAAGTCAGAACCGCTGATGCTAAAAAAAGGCACGCCTGCTTCCCCGGCTACGGCGCGGGCCAACAAGGTTTTGCCCGTACCCGGCGGGCCGAAAAGCAGGACCCCTTTGGGGATACGCGCCCCCAGCTCGTTGAATTTGCGCGGGTTCTTCAGAAACTCAACTACTTCCTCCAGCTCCTCCTTGGCCTCATCGGTACCGGCCACGTCGCTGAAGGTCACTTTATGCTTTTCATCGCTATGCAGGCGGGCGCGGCTCTTGCCAAATTGCATTACCCGCGACCCGCCGCCCTGGGTCTGCTGCATCATGAAGAAAAACAGGCCCACCAGCAACAGGATGGGCAACAGGCTGCCCAGCAGGCTGGTCCACCAGGGCGGCTGCTGTGGCAGCTGGGGCTTGACAACAACGCCCTTTTCCGTCAGGCGATCAATTAGATTGGTCCCCGTCAGGGCATTGACCGTAAAACGTTCGCCGTTTTTTAAAACCCCATCGATTTTAACAATACTATCCTGGGGAGTAATCGTCACTTCCTGGACCTGGCCCTGGTCGACAGCCTGGTAAAAGTGGGTCAGGTCCCACTCGGCTACCTGTTTCTCCGTCGGCGTCGATAACCTGATGATCGATGCCGCCAGGAGTACTATTAACAGGTATACGGCCAGGTTTTTAAAAATTCGATTCAACGGGTCACCCTCCTCTTACCCTGCCCCGCATCTTATAGGTATATATTGTAGCATAGGGAAAATATGAATGCAATTTAACTTTTTGCCCTAAGGCCACGGTTGCAGCTGCAGATGCAGGGCCGTGCGCGTCGCCGGGGTAATTTTGAAATCCTCGGCGATACGGAACCCGGCAACCCAGACGATATGGCCCCTGTTGACCACCAGAGGCACCCGGTACCGCCGCTGGCGGGGCAGATGGATGTCACTGAAGTAATCCTGGATTTTTTTCCTGCCTGCCATACCCAGGGGCTGGAAGTAATCCCCCGCCTGCCAGCTGCGTACCGCCAGGGGTCCCTCCATTTTATGCCAGTCGAGCCAGGCCTCGTTTTCGTCGCCCTGGAAGGCTGCCGGCGGCTGCCGTAATTCGGCACGAATAGCCCGGTCCAATCCCGGCAGGGGTGTCAGCCCGGGTACCCGGAGGAGGCAGCAAAAAGAACCGGCCGCGGGCCGGTCTGCCGGTACCTGGAGCCTTATAGCTCCTGCCCCGGCTGCCAGCCGCAGGTGACCGGGCCAGGTGATGCTCCCTCCCCGGGCCGCCACCGCGCGCGCCCTTTCCACCTGGTCAAAATTCACCTTTCTCCCCAGGGAAAAGGCCGCCAGGCGCAGGACGCGCCGTTGCATCCCTGCCGCCAGGGCCAACCACTGGCGGCGGTCGAGGCTTAAAGAGACGGCATCCTGGTGGATCTTGATCCGTGCCAGGGCCCCGGCAGCCAGGCCGGTCAGGATTTCTTCTTCTTCCTGCAGGATAATGGCGGTGCGGCTTAAAGTCCGGGTAATAGCCGGGTTGAATTCCCGCGCCAGGAAGGGCAGTAACTGGTGCCGGATTTTATTGCGGCTTAAAGTAGTGTCCAGGTTAGTACGGTCCTGCCGGGGCTGAAGATCATGCCTGCGGCAGTAGGCCTCGATCTCGGTGCGGGTAATAAAAAGTAACGGCCGGATCAGCTGGCCGCGCTGCGGCAGCATGGCCTTGAGCCCTGTCAGGCCGCTTCCCCGCAATAGATTTAATAAAACCGTTTCGGCCTGGTCATCAGCGTGGTGGCCGACGGCAATTTTCCCGGCAGCAACCCTGGCCGCAACTTCCTCCAGAAAGTGATAGCGTACCTCCCGCGCCGCCTCTTCCAGGGACAGGCGGTGCTCCCGCTGGTAACGGGCCACATCCCGGCTGGCCGTCGTCACCGGCAGGCCCCACTCCCCGGCCAGCTGGCGGACATAGGCGGCATCGGCAGCAGCTTCCGGCCGCAGCCCGTGATTTAAGTGGGCTACATGAAGGGTATAGCCGCAATCCTCCTGGAGCATTCGCAGGCTGTGCAACAGGGCCAGGGAATCCGGTCCTCCGGATACGCCGACAACCACTTTATCCCCTGGCACCAGCAAATGATAGCGCTTGATTGTCTGCCGGACCTGGTCCAGCATTAAAGCCACCCTTATCCATACTTCGTCACCAAAGGCCTTTTTCCTGCTTCATCTGGTGAGTTTTTCCTTAAATATTCGTCCTTATACCCCTGGATTGGCTTCTATACGCGCCACTACCACTGTCATATCATCGCGGGGTCTGCCATCCACCAGGGCGCGGGCCTGTTTTAACAAACGATCAGCTATTTCCTGGGGCCGCGCCTCCCCGGCCCGCTGCAAAGCCCGGACCAGCCACCTTTCTTTTTCGTTGAGGTCGCGATGGGCTTCGAAAACCCCGTCGCTGACCATGACCAGCAAATCACCCTGCTGCAGTTCCTCTCGCAAGGGTTCCACCTGCAGGTCTTCCAGGATACCGGACGGGAGGGAATGACTGTGGAAATCCTTGACAGCGCCCTCTCGCTGGATAAAACTGGGGCAGGCCCCCAGCTTGAATAATTCCGCCGTACCGCGGTTACAGTTGATTAAAGCCATATCCAGGGTGGTGAAGCTCTCGCGCGGGGAACGCAGCAGGAGGACCATATTAACGGTTTGCAGGGCCATAGCGGGGGTAAAACCGGCTGCCAGCAGGTCGCGGAGCAGTTCCATAGCCGTGCCGCTGGTCTCAGCGGCTTGCTGGCCGGCGCCCATACCGTCGCCCAGGGCCAGCAGGTAGCGGCCGGGTTCCAGAGGGGTCGCGAGATAGGTGTCGCCGGAAACCCCGGCGCGGTACCGGGGGGCAGCGGCGATGCCGACACTCACTTTCCAGGGGGGGGCCTGATTTCCCGCCATTACACCACCAGGTGCCGGGGTTTCCCGCTCATCGAGCATAGTGGCCACGGTTTCCAGCGTCGCCGCCAGCCAGCTGTTCAGGTTGTTACCGGCCGGTTGCCTCTGTAAGCGGCCGGCCTCCCCGGTTAATGCCGCCAGGAGCTCCCGGCAGCGGCCGCAACGGGACGCCAGCCACTCCGGTATATCGGCGCTGGTCAGGGATTCCCGCGTCCCTTTTTGTAATAATTCCTCCAGCAGGGTCACCATCTGCTCGCCTTCCAGTTCCCAGCATACCTTTCCCGCCGGGCAGCCCCGGCAGGTAGTCCGGGCTACCTGGCGGACGGTATCCACCGGGCTTTCCTGGAAACCGGAAAACTTCAGGCTTATAGCCATAGTTTTCAGGGCCGCTTTCAATTTTTCTTTCCGCTCTCCTCTGGCGGGAGCAGCTGTCGGGGTTACTGTCACCGACAGAAATTCTTGCAGGTACTTCACCAGGAAGGGGGGCGTAGCCACCAGCGCCAGGGCTGCCACGCCTCCCTCTCTTAAAGCGGTTACCAGGCTGTCCTGGCCTAAAAAATAGCCGGCCAGGAGCAGGTGCGCCAGCAGGAAACCGCCGATAACCCCGGGCTTGCCCAGGCTGCGCAGCGAACCGGCCAGCAAACCGGTAAAGGCCAGCAGCCCGGCCAGGGCTGGTGTTACCAGCTGCGCCAGGCTGGGCAAAAAACCCACCGCGGCTCCAGCGGCTGCTCCGGCACCCGCGCCGCCGGCCAGGGCCGCCAGCAAAAGAATATAGCAGCTGATCAGTCCCGGCAGGGAGAGGCCGGCCACCTGCCATCCCTGCAGGCCCAGGAGCAAACCGATCAGAAAAAGGCCGCCGCCCAGGAGGCGCTCTTCCTGGCGGGCGGTTACCGTGGCCTCGATAAACGCCAGGCTCAACCCCCAGGCCAGGAGAGCTTCAAAGATTACCTGCACCCAGCCGTAAAAAGATGGCTGCGTAAAGGTCAGGTGCAATCCCCGGACCAGGATAATAACCACCGGCGCCAGGGTAGCTGCGGTAAGGATACTGCCCCGCCGTAAAGCGGGATAAGCGCTGAAGATCAGGCCCAGCAGCAGGATTAGCAACAGGCGCTCATACGCCGGCAGCGGCGCCTGGTACCAGCCGCCGGCCATAGCGGCAATTACCGTTGGCCACAGGAGGCGCGGCTGCCGGCAAGCAGCGGCGACTACGGCCGCCGGTCCGAAGGGGTACAGCTCGCCCATAAAAGCGCCCCGGGCCAGGAAAAATGTCGCCGCGAGGAAAAGTAAGTGGAGGCCGTAACGGCCTGCTGCCGTCAACGTCAATACCCGCTGATAGGGATGAACTTCGGGCTGTCCGGACATGAGACCACCGCCTTTACCATTACCTGGCAACTATTATATGGCATTTTACCCTCAAATCCTGTCAACTTCAGGCAATGGCAGCGGACAATCTTTCGACAAAAATTAAAAATAAAGCCCACCCGGTAAAGGTGGGCCTGGCTGGTGGCCCGTAGGGGATTCGAACCCCTGTTACCGGCTTGAAAGACCGGTGTCTTAACCCCTTGACTAACGGGCCAGGGTATAAAAATGGTAGCGGTGGTAGGATTCGAACCTACGACGCTGCGGGTATGAACCGCATGCTCTGACCACCTGAGCTACACCGCCATGCAGAAGATATTATGCCGGAATCCGGCCTTTTTGTCAAGGGAAAAATCAGCCTCAGCTCCGTAGCGCCAGGCCGCAGCGTTTAATGGATTTCACCTAATTCAACATCAGGCGGGCGCCGGCGGCCAGGAGCACCAGTCCGGCAGCCTTCCACCAGGTAAAGGGCATTTTCTCCAGCCCGAACCAGCCAAAGTGATCAATCAACAGCGCCGTCGCTACCTGGCCCACAATAATAGCCGTCGTCGCCAGGGCCACCCCGACGCGGGGGATACTGGCCACCACGCCGTAAGTTATAAGCACCCCGATAATTCCCCCCAGCCAGAGATACCAGGGACAGGATAAAAGCTTACCCGGGTTTCCGTCCCGCAGGGGCGTAAGAAGGAGGATAATTACCAGCAGGGTGGCGGTCAAATGAACGACCAGGGTAGCCTGGAGGAGGCCGATAATTTTTCCCAGAGCCGAATTTAAAGAGCCCTGCAGGGCCATGGCCACCCCGGCCACCAGGGCCATCGCCAGCGCTAACCACATCAGGTATTTCTCCTGCCATTAGATTTCCACCTGATTAATGTTCCCCCAATCATGACCGCTTAAACGCATGGCATAACTACAGTGTGGATAAACTATAACCGTTCAGTCCGGGGAAGCACCCATGGCGGCGCCCTACCACCGGCGAACGGGAGAAAACAAAGGCAGCAGTGCTGACGCATGAAGCGTAGAGATGGCATTGTATAAGGTGTTTAGGGGATCGTATTAAAATTTTTATCGCAGCAATCTTATACTTAGATCTTTGGCGGACAAGGTTTATAGCGATTTTTGGTGCGTCAGCACTGCAAAGGCAGGCCGACTCTAATCAGGAACTGGCGCAGCCAGTTCCGACCAGCATCCCACCTCTCACCTCCCATATTTCACATCTCATTTCGGAGGAAGCAGATATGTTGCCAGGCAGGCCAAGCAGTCATTCATACCGCGCATCCGGCACCAGCAGCAGGATGAAAACAGCAGCGCGGCAAACTAAAATCAGGAACTGGCGCAGCCAGTTCCTGCAAGTCTCCCACCTCCCGCCTCACACTTCTCGCCTCTCTTTACTTTTGTTTTTACTTGTTGTATTTATTACTTTAAGCCTGACGCCGGCGCTGCCGGTACTGGCCGCAGCCCCTGGGCCCTGCTCCTGTTGCCCGGAAGAAAGGGTGCTGCAATTGAGCGACCCGCCCCTTACGGGTTGCGATGTCAGCGACCTCCAGCTGCGCCTGGCGCAGCTGGGCTATTATATCGGCCCCTGGCACGGCATTTTCGATCCAGCCACCCACCGGGCCGTCGTCAACTTCCAAAAAGAGCACGGTATAAACCCCCTGGGGCAGGTGGGGGCGGCGACCTGGCTGGCTCTGGCCCGGGATATACCGCCGGTTGCCACCGCCACCACCGCAGCACCGCCGGCGGATAAAAGCCTTAAGGTCATTGTCGATACTGACCGCCTGGTCCTGACCATCCTGGTCGACGGCCGGGTCTGGCGCCAGTATCCAGTGGCCATCGGCAAATACACCAGCCCTTCGCCGGTCGGGGAATGGAAAATTGTCAATAAAGACTACGAAAGCGGCGGTACCTATGGTACCCGCTGGATGGGCCTCAATGTACCCTGGGGCAATTATGGCATCCACGGTACCAACCGGCCCTGGTCCATCGGCTGGGCGGCTTCAGCGGGATGCTTCCGGATGTATAACGAAGATGTGGAAACCATCTACCCCTGGCTACCCGTAGGTACCCCGGTGGTGGTCAAAGGGGAATATGTCCTGCCCGGCGCTCCCCTGCAGCCCGGCTATAGCTCCCCTGCGGTAGTAACCCTGCAGGTACGGCTGCGGGAAAAGGGCTTTTACCTCTTCGGCCCCACGGACGGTGACTACGGCCTGATGACCGAACTGGCCGTGCGGGAGTTCCAGCTCCACCACGGCCTCAAGCCCACCGGCGTTGCCGACGCGACTACTTTAAAACTACTGGGTTTCCCCGTTGCCACCGCTGGACCTTGAGGATACCGGCGATCACCCGCCAGGCGTTGAACTCCAGGCGGTCCAGGTCGGCCGGGGCAGCCGCTTCGATATGCACACCGGCAACCACCACCACCGCTGCCTTTAACCCGGCCGCCAGGGCGAGGGCCGCCGGCCGTGCCAGCTCATCGTCCTTGTGGGCGGTGAGGGTTAATACAGAAGCGGTAGCGCTTAAACGGCGGCCCGCCAGGCTCGGACGCGGCCAGCCCAGGGCGACGGCGCCGACATGGGGCCGGGTACCGCCCATAAGGTGAACAATATAGCCGGCGGCGGTATCAAAAAAGCGGCCGTAAACACGGCAGCGGCCGCTGCCGGCAACATAAGTAAATGCCGCCAATCAATCCCCATCTCCTTTCACTTCCGAATTATCGCCCCAGCGTGATAGCAGGTTATGCTCCAGGCCGAGGTGGTCGAGAATGCGGCCGACCAGGTGCTGTACCAGCTCGTCAATGGTCGCCGGGCGATAATAAAAAGCTGGTACGGGCGGCATAATGACCACCCCCAGACGGGCCAGGGTGAGCATGTTTTCCAGGTGGATGGCATTCAAGGGCGTTTCCCTGGGGACCAGGATCAGCCGCCGGCCCTCCTTCAGTGTGACATCGGCAGCGCGGCTAATGAGATTGGCGGCGTAACCATGAGCAATCCCGGCCAGGGTTTTCATGCTGCAGGGGATCACCACCATCCCCTGGTGTTGAAAAGACCCGCTGGCCACCGCCGCTCCCAGGTCGTTTTCCTGATAAGCAAAAGACGCCAGGGCGCCCACGGCATTGCCGTCTATCCCCGTTTCCAGACGGAGAATCTCCTCGCCCCAGCGGCTTAAGATTAAATGCACTTCAACCCCGGCTGCCTTTAAAGCCTCCAGCAACCTGACCGCATATACGGCCCCCGTCGCCCCCGTTACGGCCACTACCAGTCGCATAGCAACTGCTCCCCTCGAAAATAGCGTTTTGCTGAATTATTATGCCACCCTATCGGGGGTGAGGCAGGTTCCCTCCAGGCGCCACTGCTCGCCCTTAATCCTTGGACCTCGCTNNGCTTAAAAATGCGCCTTCCGGGAACCTGCCCACCCCGCCCGGTATCTTCATCCTTCGCGGTATAGCGTTAGCCCCTCGTGAGGGGCTCCCCGCGATGCATGGCCAGGATTAAACCCCAGAGCAGGTCGGTCTCGCTGACTACGATATCTGTCACCCCTGCTTGCGCCAGGATTACCTTCAGGATGGTTATCCCGGCCACGATAATATCCGCCCGTTCGGGTGGCAGGCCGGGCAGCTGCCGCCTGGCCGCGCACGGCATCGCCGCCAGGGTCCGATGCCAGTCTGTCACCCGCTCAGCTGATAGAATCGTACCATGAACCAGCAGCGGCTGGTAGTGAGTCAGGCCCAGTTCCATGGCGGCTAGAGTTGTTATCGTGCCGCCGGTGCCCGCCAGGCATCCCGGCCCCCTTTCCCGCGCCCGCGCTAGAGCCGGGGTAAGCGCGTCAGCGATAGCGCCTTCGTCCATGGCTGTCTCCATCACCCGGACAGCTCCCACCCTGACACTTTCCAGCTGCAATCCCCGCTCATCCTGCCAGCTCAATTCGGTGCTGCCGCCGCCGATATCGATTACCAGGGGATGCCGGAGCAGCAGCTGGAAGCCGGCTTGTACACCCTGGTAGGCCAGCCGGGCTTCCTCAGGGCCGCTGATAATCATCACCTCCAGCCCGGTGCGGGCGGCTATACGAGCGCGCAGGAGCTCCGGATTGCGGGCCTCGCGGGCGGCGCTGGTGGCGATACACACCATCTTTTCAGGCCGGTAGGCGCGGGCCAGGGCCGCCAGCTCGGCGACCGCAGTTACCGTCCGTGCTACCGCTTCCTCCTGCAACCATCCCGAAGCGGCTCCGGCCAGCAGCCTGGTACTGCGCAGCTCGGCCCGCAGGAGGCGCACCTGGCTACCATACCCTTCCGCAACCAGCAAACGAACCGAATTAGAGCCCACATCCAGGGCTGCATAATGTGCCATCAAGCTCACCTGCACTATAAAGGGCACCCTTAAGGTGCCCGGATAGATTGATTAATATCACCCGAAAATAGCGTCCCGCCTGCGCTGCTGTATCAGGGATGAAGCAGGTTCCCTCCGGGCGCCANNCTTAAGAATTGTGGCCGCGCTGTTTACTGCTGCTGCCGCGCCAGCGGCATGGGCGTCTGCGCCGGCCACTATTATTCCGGAAGTCGCCGGGCGCTGCCTGCTGTCAGGATGACGCACCCGGCCGTCTATCGGAGAGGCTTTCCAAGGCTAATGCTTCAGGTTGACTGCCAGGACTGAGCATTGAAATTAAATATCACTAAAGTGGGCTCCGCCCNNCAGTTTTGAAGCCGCAAGGTACTAATAAGTGCGTGTACCGCGCCCCCCGCGCTTGGAATCCGTATGGCGCTTCAAATCCTGCAGCCGTTCATCGCTGTCCTTCATAAAGCGGGCCAGCCTATCCTCAAAGGAGGTTACTGAGACCACCCGGTTAGGGCGGTTACTGCGCCGGTGGTCGTTATAACTGGGATCAACCCTTTTGATGGAGAGACCGATTTTACCCTGGGGGTCGATATTGATGACTTTAACCCTTACCCGATCCTTTTCTTTGATAAAATCTTTGACATCCTTGACATAGGTATCAGCCACTTCGGAGATATGGACCAGCCCCGTCAGGCCGCCGGGCAATTCCACAAAGGCACCGAATTTGGTGATCCCGCTGACCACCCCTTCCAGAACAGTGCCTACCTCTATGGACATACGAGCGTTATTCCCCCTATTCCCGTTTGACGCTGATCCTATTATATGCAAGAGTTATGAAATTTGTCAATAACCTACAGCATTTTTAGTCACGAAATTCTTGGCCGGGTTGAGGGGGAATATAAGAGCGCACCTGCCCCGGCACCGCGGGTATAATTACTGTTTCGCCGGGCTTGACCAAACCCAGCTCCTCGCGGGCCAGGCGTTCAATATAACTATCTTTATTGAGTTGCTGGATTTGCTCCTGCAGGCGCTTCCCTTCGGCCTGCAGAGCTGCCTTCTGCTCCTGGCTGAGCCGGATCTGCTGCTGGGTCTGGTAAAGGGCCAGGCCCAGGCTGGCAAAAGAATAAAAAAGGTAGATCGCCAGCAGGGCTGCCAGCATCCCCGGCCAATTCCGGAAACGGCGCTTGGAAGGTAATGGTACGACCTTACTCATCTTCTTCACCTGCAAATAGGCCCAGGGCATCGCCGGCAAGGACAATGACCACCTGGTAGCCCTTGGTCCGGGCACGGTGGTAAAGGGTAGCCACACTGCTGGCAGCAATCTGCAGCCGCCGGGCTACTTCCTCATTGCTGAGACCCATCTCCTTCAGCGCTACCACCTGGCGTTCCCGAAAACTGAGTTTCTCGGCCCCACGAATCTCGATCTGCACATCTCTTCCCCGTATTTATCCACATTTTATGCACATATTGTGGACAACTATTGTACAAAATTTATATTTCGCTCCCAAAGGCCGGAATCCTGCTGGAAACCTCCCCGCCAGCAAAAATAATTTCGACCGGTGCAGCTGGGCGCCCCCTGTTTTCCATAAGGCCCGGCCAACCGCTCCCGCCATTATAATGGCCTCACCTGCATTGATTGGCGGCGCCGGGACAAAGCCCCCGCAGGCAGCAACAATTTACCTGGAGCCATCCGCGGGTGGTCCCCCCGGGGGCGGCCGCCGCCGCCATAAAATCCTGAATGGTAAAAGGGGGAGGAGTAGCGTCGCCAGTAACAGGCGCGCGGGGATAACAACAACCACCACTGTTTGCTTGAGCAGATGGCAACCCCGGGCCACCAACCCGGCGAGGATGCGACCCCCGGCATATAATCCCCGCCGCACGCCCCGGCTCAAAAATAGGAAATACAAAAAGAACCCCCATCCCAGGCCCAGAAATACATAGGCCCGCACTTCGCCCCAGTTGATTGCCATCAGGAGGATGAAGGTCAGTGCGGTGAAGACCAGCCAGAACAGGGTGTCACCGATATAAGTACCCGGCAGCCCCGGGCGCCAGAAATAACGTCCCACCCGGTAGCAGTCGCCGATAAAAGCCAGCACCAGCCCCGCCCCGCCCAGAGCCAGAAATATCTGCCACTGTTCCGGTACGCTAATCATTTGAGCAGGCGCTGGAAAAGGCCCTTGCTCCGGGCGCCTTTACCCTCACTATAATTAAGATTGGTTACCGTACCGCCGGCTTCGAGATTGCCGGCCTCCAGGTTCAGGTTGCTGATATTAAAACCTTTCCCTTTGATGGCTAGCAGTCCGGCGGTGGTTTCCAGTAAAATCTCGCTATCGTCGTAGTTCAGGACCTGAAGGACACCGCTGATCGCAACCTTCTCCCGGTTGGTAATAGCTAGCTGATGCTGCCCTTCCGGCATGAACCCATACCCCCCTTGCACAGAAATTAGAAGTGAGTAATATATTGCGCCTGTCGTCAGGACCACGACCCAACCCGCCGTCAGGGGCTTTGAAGCCAGGCTGAGCAGACACCCATGCCGCTTGCGAGCG
>DFYS01000001.1:0-6288 GCA_002383405.1 Moorella sp. UBA4076 | reverse complement strand
AGGCAGAACGCTATTCTCAGGGTAGTTACTATATTTCTATGAATGAGTGGACAAAAAAAGAATAAAAAAGGCCGGTTATCCGGCAGAGGTATGGGGGATGGCTTGTTTGGCCGGTGCCACCGGGCCTTATAACGTAGCTCAAGCGCCGGGATCAATCAAAGTGCGATTTCCTCTGGAGAAAATTTCGGAAAACTGTAGCCAAATAACGCCAAAATATGCTAAAATAGATGTGGATACGCAGAATGAAGCTGGCCTCACCAACCGGGGACTTTGTTCCTGAAGGGAGGTGGGGCAACATGATCCAATTATCCGACGCTATTCAGATGGTAATAGCCGTTTTGATATTGGTATCGGTGATTGTTTCCATAACTAACCTGAGGAAATAAATGAACCTCTTAGCCTGTAGCAGCAGGTAAGAGGCTCACGGTTAGGTGGGGCACGCCGAACAGCCTTAGTTTTGCGTATCCTTAAATAAAGTATACATACCTCTGGCAGCAGTTGTCAAGGTTTGCGCGGCGAAAATCGCCGCTATTTTTTTGTTTCATTTCCTTGCCTGTTCTTCCAGGGAGCTTCCATCAGGGACCAGGCAATCACCTTGCTGCTCTATAGCTGCCACCTGCCATCTGCCATCTGCCTCCTGCTTACCAGTCCTTGACCAGGACGACATCCTTGAAAAAGTAATTAATTATCTCCTGGGGCGATTTACCCTGTTCAGCCAGGGCTCTGGCTCCCCACTGGCTCATGCCGACACCATGGCCGTAACCCTCACCCTTAAAGGTAACGCGGCCGTTACTGGTCGTAATCCCGGTCAGGAGGGTGGAGCGCAGGCGGGTGCTGCCCAGGGCCAACCGCAGCGCCGGGGCATCAACCGTCAGGTTACCTGCCCGGATCTGGGTCGCCCGGCCCGAGGGACCGCGAGTGGCTATACTCACCGCCGTGATGGCGCCCGGGTCCTGGCCGGTGACTTTCTTCACCGCGGCGGCCAGCTCGGCAGTACTAAAAGTGGCCGTCCAACCCTTGTTCTCGGCGGTAGTTATCGCCATCCCCGGGTCGGGAACGCTCTGAATGTAGGGCGCCGCTTCCCGGCGGAAATTCAGGCCCTCCACTGCCGAGGCCGCCGTGCGGCTGCCGCCGGAGGCATAAAACCAGGCGTTGATATAATTCCCCTGATGCTTGATCACCTGACCGCGGGTTATTTCCACCGCCCGGCGGACATGATCATTGATCCGGCCCGGGTCGTAGGCCTGGAACTCCTCGACGCTGGTCGAAGCATCAGTGCCGTGGGCTTTGACGCCGCCCTCCTGGATTTTTTTCATAGTGAAGGTTCGGGCGAGAATGGCCTGGGCCGCCAGGGCGTTAATCGGCCAGGCAGGCTCCATTTCCGCTGCGATTACACCGGGCAGGTACTCCTCGATGGGCAGCCTTTTAACTTCGCCGGTTTGGTTAACATAAAGTGAAATGGTGGGTTCCTGGGCTACCGGTCGCCGGGCGGGGGCCCGGCAGCCGGCCAGGATCTGAGTTATAAGCAGGACGCCGATGATACCAGCCGCCAGTTTGTACTTAAACGCCATATCCGTCACTGCCTTTCTGGTGTTTTTATTATTTTACCCGGCACTCATCAGGCAAAATAGCAACCCGTGAGCAGTCCTCCCGGCACTTAAAATTTATTCTGTGGCTCGGGATAGAAACCATCATGCTAAGGTTTGCCGGCAATTTAAGCAAACCAGGGGATTGGGCGCTGGGTTCCTGCAAGCCTCCCCCATCTCACCTCCCACTTCCCACCCCTCTATTTTAGTATCGGCAAGTAACTTCCATGGCTATGCATCGATAAAGGATTCTGCTGGTGCAGCCGGAGCAGTATGGATATCTGCTCAGTCCAGATGAAGGTCAGCCTGAAAGCAACAGCCAGGGAAGCTCAGACGATAGCTGGCCGGGTTTGTAACTTTAACGGCAGGTAATGCCGGGGCGGCTCAGTGGTGGCAGCCTGCGAACCCTACCGGCCTTCCGGGTCTCCCGCTTCCAGCTTGCCGCTTCCTGCTTCTCCTCTCCCCTCGGCCAGGACGCGGTAGGTCTCACGGGCGCGGTCGGCAGCAATGTTGTCCGGAGTTGCCAGGATTTCTACTGTCTGCCAGCGGTTGCCCAGCCGCAGGGTCAGGATATCACCGGGTTTAACACTGGTGCTGGCTTTGGCCGGCCGGCGATTGATGGCGACACCGCCGCCGTCGCATACCTCCCGCGCCAGGGTACGCCGCTTGATCAACCGGGAAACCTTCAAGTATTTATCCAGCCGCATTAAAAATACCCCCTAAATAGAAAATCAGGCCTTACGCCTGATTTCCTTAACGTCTGCCTATCCGGCTACGGCATCCTTTAAGCCTTTGCCGGCTTTGAAAACCGGTACCCTGGTGGCCGCTATTTCGATTTCTTCCCCGGTGCGCGGGTTACGCCCTACCCGGGCCGCCCGCTCCCTGATCTCAAAGGTACCGAACCCCACCAGCTGCACCTTGTCGCCCTGGGCCAGGGCTTCTTCGATGCTGTCCAGCACAGCGCTGACTACCTTTTCGGTTTCCTTTTTCGTCAGGTCAGTTTTTTCCGCTACGCTAGCAACCAGATCCATTTTATTCACCTGTTAATCCCTCCTACCTGGCAGTTGCCCTTATCTTTTATTCGCTACAATCCAACAATCTCCTGCATTTCCTTTTAGTTTCCCGGAATTTTTTTCGCCTCTTCCCATAATCGATCCAGCTCGGCAGGGGCCATCCCTTCCAGGCCGCGGTGTTGTTCTCGTGCTCGCGTTTCTATATAGTGAAAACGGTGGCTGAATTTGTCGACAGCAGCCTGCAGGGCTGCCTCCGGCTCCACCCCGAGCCAGCGGGCCAGGTTTACCACCGCAAAGAGGACATCCCCCATTTCGTCAACCTGTTGCCGCGGTTCCGCCCCGACCACTGCTGCCTTTAGTTCCTCCAGCTCTTCGGTTATCTTATCCCAGACGCCGGCCACCTCATCCCAGTCGAAGCCGGCGCGGGCCGCTTGTTCCTGGACCTTCAAGGCCTTCAGGAGCGCCGGCAGGCCCCGCGGAACACTCAATAGCGATACCTGTTCACCGCCGTTATCTTCCTTTTCGGCGGCCTTGATTTGGTCCCAGCGCACCAGCACCTCCCCGGCCGTGTTCAGGACAGCTGTCCCAAAGACATGGGGGTGCCGCCGGCGCATCTTGGTAACAATACTTTCGAGACAGTCCGCCAGGGTAAAGGCGCCGGTCTCTTCAGCCAGGCGGGCATGAAAGACAACTTGCAGCAGTAAGTCTCCCAATTCCTCACCTAGTTTATGCATATCCCCGCCATCAATGGCCTCCAGGACCTCGTAGGTTTCCTCGATAAGATAGCGTTTAAGCGACTGGTGGGTTTGCTCCCGGTCCCAGGGGCAGCCCCCTGCGCCGCGCAGGCGGGCGATAATGGCCTGCAGGCCGGGCAGGGTACGATCGCGGCCGGCCGGGTAAGGCGGCACATAGGCGCTGGTAAGGTGATCGATCCAGGGCAGGCGGTCCAGATCGTAAAGGGGCAACGTGGCGACCCGCTCGGCGCCGGGCAGCCCGGCAGCGCGGGTCACCGTCACCCGGTGCTCATCCGGGTAAAGCTCCATTAAAGTCAGCTTGGTATCCGCCGCAACCCGCTGGTTGTAGAGCTGGGTAAGGATGAGACCCAGGCCCGGATCGTGACCGGCGCCGGTAAAGGTTAAAGCGTCGGCAACAGTCAAACCGCGGGTGGGGTCGAGGTGCAGGACGGCGTAGAGGGCGTCCAGGCAGCTCATAGCCGGTATCACCTGCACAGTCACTCCTGCCGCCGCAAGCTTTTCCAGGAGCAAAGTAACGCTCCTTTCGGCCACCAGGGGATGGCCCGGGACGACGTAGGCCAGTTCCTTTCCCTCAGCCTCCTGCAGCAGCGTAGCCACGATGTGCTGGTAGAGTTCCTCGAAATCTCCGGTCTGCTCATAATAAGGGTCGAAGGTTTCCCATACCAAACCGCGCTCCGCCAGCGCGGCGACGGCCGGGTGCCGGCCGGTCCGCAAATAGATCTTGTCCGCTCCGGCTAGAGCCGTCAGCACTGCCGCCGGTACCTGGGCCGGGTCGCCGGGTCCCATGCCGGCGATAATCATCTTGCCGGTCATCAGCCTCGCCTCACAGGTAAAGAATACCTGTTTATTGTACCATAACACCCGCCCTAAAAGAAAGCGGCGCCGGGGCGCCGCCTTATTGTTCCATTTGCTTGGCCAGAAAACCTGCTGCCGTTTCGGCGAGTTTTAGTTCCATATCCCCCATTTTCGCCCCCTGATCGCGGGAACAAATAATCACCGCTCCAATGGGATCCCCTTCCGCAATAATGGGGGCAATGACTTCGGCCGTAAATTTGTAGGTCTCCCCCTCGCCGTCGATGGGGAACAGGTCTTCCGTCAGGGAGTTAGCCAGGACAGGTTTGCGGTCCTCCATAACCTTTTCCACAGCGGCGCCGACAGGTTTGTCCAGAAACTCTTTTTTGGGAGCGCCGGCCACAGCGATGATACTGTCCCGATCAGCAATGCAGGCAATATGCCCGATGGCTTCATGGAGCGAATCAGCATATTCCTTGGCAAAGTCTCCCAGCTCTCCAATGGGCGAGTATTTCTTCAAGATAACCTCGCCTTCACGGTCAACGAAGATTTCCAGCGGATCGCCCTCGCGGATGCGCAGGGTACGTCTGATTTCCTTGGGAATTACAACCCGTCCTAGATCGTCTATGCGTCGTACGATGCCTGTTGCTTTCAATGCTATCTATCCCCCCTTTACCCTTTTTGCGGGTACCTTTCAAAGGATTAGCTTTCACTGTTAGTATATAAACCATTGGGATAGTTTATTCATTTTTTCCCTGCCTTTTCTATAACTGGTACGGCGTATAAAAAACCTGCGGTCAGGTAAAAAATAAAGGGTTAGCCTGCACTTTTCGGCCGAAAAAGCAGGAAAAAACGTTCCCAAGAAGGAATTAATAAAGGGGGTGAGGCGTTATGGCCGGTAGTAATTATCATCTAAAAACAGTTTTGCAACAGGTAGCGGCCCTGAAAAAAAGCGGTGCTTACCCGGCCGCCCTGGCCGAGCTCCAGGCAGCCCTGGAACGCTGGCCCGGCGAACCATCACTCCTGGCCGGCCTGGCCAGCCTCTACCTGCGCCTGGGGCAGGACCAGGAGGCCGACCAGCTGGCCGACAGCATCCTGGAGCTGCACCCCCAGGATACCCGCGCCCTGGCCGTCAAAGGTCAGGTAGCCGCCGGCCGTAACGATTACGCAACAGCGCTGACCTGGTGGCAGGCGGCCTTTGACCTGGAACCGTCCCCCTATCTGGCCGCCCGCCTGGCAAAGGCCTGCATCCATACCGGCCAACTGGAAAAAGCAGTGGCCTTCTGCCGCCAGCAGTTAATCCAGGACCCCGAACAGCTGGAGCTACGGCGGCAACTGGCGCTGGCCCTGGAAAAACTGGGTGATAGCGCCGCCGCTGTCCAGGCTTACCAGGAGATCATCGCCCGTGACCCCGAGGATGCCTTCGCCCAGGCGCGTTATGTAAAGCTCGCCGCCGGCCACGCCGGTGCCGGCGTCCTGAATGAAGTGGAAGCCTTCCTGCGGGTGGGCCAGCGGGCGCGCAACCCCCACCTGCACGGTATCCGGGGCAACGAGCTCTACCAGCAGGGCCGCTTTGCCGAAGCCGCCGCCGCCTACCGCCAGGCCCTGGAGCTGGCTCCCGGCGACCCCTATTTCCTGGCCCAGCTGGGGTTCTGTTATTACCGCCTCCAGCAGGATGAAGAGGCCCTGGACTTGCTGCAGCAGGCCCTGACCAAAAAGCCGGCCGACGTCCACGTCCGCCAGACCCTGATGCACCTCTACCGCCGCCTGGGCCGCCCGGGAGAAGGAGCCGATTTCTTCCGCGCTGTAGCCGCTTCGCACCCCGAAGCGCGTCCCCTCTGGGGGCTGGCCAAAAAACTGGAGGCAGAGAGCAAAAAAGGCGCACCACCGTAAGCCAGATAAGAAAAGGTAAGCAGGCTTAAATCTGCAACTGGCGGAGCCGGTTCCCACAGCCCTCTTGCCCCCTGTCTCTATTTTGACGCCATACCGCCCGGCACTCAACTGGTAGGATAGCGTCTTTAAGAAATGAACCTGCTGAGGAGCGAGCCGCCCGAGATTAAAGTGCTGGGCACCAGCAGAAGGATGAAAATGGCAGTATTGTGTGAGGTTGAGGGGTGGAGCAGGTTCCCGGAGGGCGCATTT
>DFYS01000170.1:57223-64128 GCA_002383405.1 Moorella sp. UBA4076 | reverse complement strand
GAACTGGCGCAGCCAGTTCCTACCAGCCTCTCACATCTCGCCTCTCACTTCTCACATCTATTTTCAGCTTATGTTATATAACAACCCGCGACACTATACCGCCGATCAGGAAGGCCAGGATGAGGATTGCCGGCCAGATGATAATCCCTTCCCGCCAGCCCCGTTCTTTAAAGATTACCAGGGTCGAGGCTATACAGGGGACGAAAAGGGTAATGGTAAGCAGGGCTACCAGGGATTGGGCCGGGGTGAGGGGCAGGCTGTAAAGACCGGCGGCCCCGAAATCCCGGCGGACAAAACCCATAATAAAGGCAGTGGCGGTTTCTTTAGGTAGTTGTAACCAGCTGACGGTAAGGGGGGCCAGCCAATTTTGCAGGGCCTGTAAAAGACCGGTGACCTGTAAAGTACCGATAAAAAGGGCGCCGATGGCGAAGAGAGGGGTAGCCTCCTGGATGAAGTTTTTGGTTTTAATCGCCGTTTTTTTCAAGACATTAACCGGCTGGGGCAAGCGCAGCGGCGGCACATCAATGAGCAGGTCACCGGGCTGGCCGGGCAAGAGCAGGTTCAGGGCGGTCCCGGTCAGGACCAGGATAGCGGCGAGCAGCAAGACATACAGGAAGATATAGCCCGGCCCCAGGCGTCCCAGCATACTGGCGATTACCGCCAGCTGGGCGGAACAGGGGATGGCCATGGCCAGCAGGAAGGTGGCAATACGGCGTTCCCGCTTGCTCCCCAGCAAGCGGGTGGTGATAGTAGCGGCGGTGACACAGCCAAAGCCCAGGATGATGGGGATGATACCGCGGCCATTTAAACCCAGGCGCATGAGGAAGCGGTCCACCAGGACAGCAATACGGGGCAGGTAGCCGGAATCCTCCAGGGCCGCTAAAGCCAGGTAGAACCCCAGGACGAGGGGGAGCAGAAGGCCCAGGATATAAGTCACCGTCATCGTCAGGAGGCCGAATTCACCGATTAACAGGGTACCCGGGATGGAGGACGGCGGCAACCAGGAACTGATGACGCTGCGGATAAAGGGCTCATAATAGCCCTGCATAAGGCCCGTTTCGGTGATCCCTACCACTGTCTGCGCGATGAATACGCCGATAAACTCATAGAGCAACCCCAGGGTTAAAGCTAACAGGGGAATGCCCGTCAGGGGCTGCATCATCCAGCGGCCCAGGCGGGTGCTCCAGGAAATCCCGGCAGTGAACTCCCGTACTGCGGCAGCGACAATGCTATTGACGCGCCGTCGCCGCGCCAGGTAGATCTCTTCCTGCCTGTCCACGGGTTTCACCCGGTAGCGGGCGGCGATAAAGGGGTCACCTTCCAGGATAAGTAAAGCCGTGGCGCGGCAGCGGGTCCTTTTTTCCAGCAGGGGCAGCATCTCCTCCAGTTCCGGCAGGCTGTGACCGGGGCGGGCCCGGCCTACAGCCTGTTTCACTTCTTCCAAGCCCTGTTTCCTGGTGGCAACGGTAGGGACAACTGGCACCCCCAGGAGTTGCTCCAATTCCTTGACGTCGATTTTGATTCCCTGGCGGGTTGCTTCGTCGATCATATTCAGGGCGACGACCACGGGCTTTCCCATATCGATGATCTGCTGGGTAAGAAAAAGGTCCCGATCCAGGTGCACGGCATCAACGATATTGATAATGATATCGGCGCCCACGATGACATCGCGGGCTACCTTTTCCTCTTCATTAAAGGAGGAAACACCGTAGACACCGGGCGTGTCCAAAATAAAGTCATTACCCATACGGGCGTGGCTGATTTCCAGGGTAGTGCCGGGAAAATTGGCAACGTCAACGTAAAGGCCGGTGAAGGCATTGAAGAAGACCGACTTGCCGACATTGGGGTTGCCGGCCAGGACAATGCAGCGGACACCGGCGGGTATATTCAGGTCACGATTAAGATCGTGGCAGGCCATAGCTGCGCCTCCTTGCCGGGAATTCAGCCGGGTGGGGGGTAGTAACCGGTTCAATGACAATCTTTCTGGCCAGGCCGCGGCCGATGGCTATTTCCTGCCGGTTTCGGGTGACGATAATGGGCCCGCCGGCAATAACCCCGGTACAGGTGATAAGCTCCCCCTCATTGATTCCAAAGCGGATGGCCTGGGCGCGGACGCCCCGTCCCGGCAGGGCCAGAATGCGGCAGCGCTGCCCTTCTTTTGCTTCATCCAGGGTCATATTCTTTTCCTCCCCGAGAATAGAGGCAGGAGGCAAGAGGCAGGAAGCAGGAGGGTCGTCGGGACCGGCTGCGCCGATTTCTGATTGAAGTCTGCTGCGCTGCCATTTTCATCCTTATAACCGTTTATCATAATCTAGAACCCCCGGAAATTCCTTTTTTGTTGTTCGCAATTTAAATGATAAATATTATCAATGAGAGCCTGTATTTATCTTATGCAAGATGAGAATGGGTGTCAATAGGGTGGCAAGAAAAAAAGGCTCAGTTGTGTCTCCTCAGCCTGCCTTGCGGCCAATCTAATAGTAATAGCCCGTGAAGCCTGTACGGTGGCTGGTCGGGTTCGTGATAATGGCGGCGAATAACGCTGGAACTGTTAGATTAGATGGCAAGCCGGAGCTGTTACGCTCCCTTTTCAGTGACGCCTTTACCCTCTCCTGCCGCGCGGGTGCCCTCACCCCCTCCGCCTTCAGGCGCGGGGTCGATGGGCGCTGATTACACAGCGGATGTCCTCGGCGACGGGCAGATGATAGGATTGACAGAGATGCACCAAACGGGAGGTTGTCCGTTCCCCCAGGTATTCCTCCAGGGCTTTGAGATCCATGTTGCTGGTTACTACCGTCGGCAGTTCGTTAATCAAACGGTAGTTGATCAGGGAATAGATTTTATTGCGGGTCCACTCAGTGTAATTGTGGGCGCCCAGGTCGTCAAGGACGAGAATCCCGACCTTGCGGGCGGTGTCAATCAGTTCCAGTTCCGTCTTGCTTTCGTCCTGAGGACGGCGGTCATAGGTGGCGCGCAGGGCATCCAACAAATCGGGGACTACTGCGAAGAGGACTTCGCGGCCGGCGGCGGTGAGAGCATTGGCAATAGCGGCTGCCAGAAAGGTCTTCCCGCTTCCTACCGGCCCAAAAATAAAGAGACCGCGGCCGTGGGTTTCCTGGCTGTAGGTAGCCACAAAACGCCGTGCCGCTTCCAGACAACGGCGGGCGCTCTCATAGTAGGTGGTACCGGTGAGATCACATTGCAGGGTACGGGAATAGTATTTGAGGTCGAAGTTTTGGAGCGTATGCTGGCGCAGCTGCGGCGCCAGATTGGCCGCCCGCAGGCGGTTTTGCCAGGCTTTCTGCTGCATGCAGTGGCAACGGTAAGCCCGGCCCTGGCGCAGGATTAAGCCCCGGTCCTGGCACAGTGGGCACTGGTAGGCGTGCGTTTCCGGGGTATGGGGCTGGCCCGGTTTTGGTGTAATCAGCTCCACGGGAATATGGATCTTTTGCATTTTTCCTCGCACCTTAAAGCTAGGGGTTAAGCCGGTAGAGCTCGCGGTATTTATCCTTGCGAGCCGGTGATTGGGGCGAACGCGGGCTTCTGTTTTTTTTGGTTTTTAGTTCTTCATCATAGGCAGCGGCCTCGGCGACAGTATGGATATTATGGCGCTGCCAGTCCCGGAGGATAGAATCGATATAGCGGAAGTTCAAGATGCCCCTTAATACGGCCCGGCGCAGGGCTTCCTGCAACAGGTCCACCGGCAGCCTGTCATTCTGGCACCAGGATTTCAGCTGGTCACTCTCCAGGGGGGAAAGGGGGCGCCCGAATTCCTTTTCAAAATTACGGTACAATTGTCCCAGCCGGGGGTCGGGTGCTTGCCTGCCCTCAGTTGAGGCGGGAACCGGTTGGGAATCACCCAGCGCCACCGCGGTCAATCTTGACCACAGGGGGGCAAAGGAAAAGGTGTTTTGCCAGCGGCTCAGGACGCTGTGATAATAAGGCTCAACAGCCAGCAACTTTTTTTCGATTATGGCGGCAATGATATTTTTGACGGCCTCGCTGTCCAGGCCCATATACTGGCTTATCTTTTCCGGCGCCGGGAAGCGTTCCTGCTCAATCTGGCGCCAGTGCAGCAGGTGAATCAAAACCATCATCTCTATTTCCGTCAGACCCAGGCGGGAGTAAAATTTAATCAGCAGGTCGGGTACAACTATACTCCCGGCTTCCAGCATGGCTGCTCCCAGCATTGGTAAGTTATCCCCCATCACCGGCATCCTTCCCCTCCCCTGGCAGTTCCAGGTCCTGTTACCAATCTATTATAGCATCAGCCGCCTTTTTTACCAAAGGCGGTTTGGGATAGCCAGGAGCATTGCTCAAAGCAAAATTTCCGTTATAATAATCTTAGGTTGAGGGGAGGTAAAATCTTATGGAGGTCGTAGCCCTTATCGGCCCCAGCGGCAGCGGTAAAAGTCACCGCGCCCTGGCTGTGGCCCGCGATTATACTGCTGACGCGATTATTGACGACGGTTTGCTTATCCAGGGCAGCCGCATCCTGGCGGGCGTTTCGGCTAAAATTCAGCCTACCCGCGTGGGAGCCATCAGGACGGCGCTCCTCAGCGATCCGGAACACGTCCGGGAGATCCAGGAACAGCTGGCGGCTATAGCGCCGCGGCGTGTTTTAATTATAAGCACGTCCCGCAATATGGCCTGGCGGATTGCCGAACGCCTGCAGCTGCCGCCGCCCTCTACCTGGGTGGATATCACCGCAGTCGCTACCCCGAAGGAGATTGCCCGCGCCCACCAGACCCGCAACCAGTTTGGCAAACACGTGATTCCGGCCCCCACGGTGGAGGTGAAGCCGCGTTTTAATGGTGCGTTTATTGAACCCTTAAAGACCATCCTGCGCCGGCGTCAGGCCCCGCCGGGCAAGAAGAGGAACCTGTGGGTGGAACAGACGGCCGTTCGTCCCACCTTTAATTCCCTGGGTCATTTCTATATTGCTCATAGTGTTGTCGAACAGCTGGCAGCTTACCTGGTTTCCACCGGGGGTTTAACCAGCCAGCGGGTACAGGTAGAGAGCTATAACGGTAAGCTGGTATTGAATATCGAGGTTAACGCACCCTACGGCTTTTATTGGCCCGCACTTTTAAGGACAACCCAGCGAAGGGTTGGAACAGTGATTGCCAGTATGACCGCTCTCGAGGTCGCAGCAGTCCATATTACCGTCCGCGGGATTAATTTTAACGCCGGGACTCCCTTCGGGTCGGGACGGCAACTGCGGTAGGCTTGCCGGCCCACCCTTAAATAGCCCTGTCAAACGGTTCCTGGTTTAAAAGGGCGGCTATTTGCTGCAGCCGGGCATTGACACCGGCATAATCCTGGCGGCTGAAACCGGTTTCTACCAGGGCCTTAAGCTGCAGCAGGAGTTGCTGGTAGGTGGCTTCGGCTTCGGCGGCGGCAGCACGGGTCGTAAAGGCGGGTGGCGGCGTCTCCGGGATACTGGCAGCTACCGGCAGGAGCGCGGCCGAAGTCAGCCACCGGGGTACTTCCGCTGCCAGGCCCAGGTTCGTATTGATCAAGCGGGCCAGCTCGCGGGCCGCTTCTTCTTCACCGTGGGTGACAAAAACGCGCCGCGGGGGACTGGTAAATGATTGCAGCCACTTTAGTAAGCCTGCCTGGTCGGCGTGGGCGGAAAAACCATCCAGGTTGATGATTTTGGCGCGGACGGCGACCTCCTCCCCGTGGATGCGAACCCGCTTCTCCCCTTCCAGCAAGCGGCGGCCCAGGGTGCCGGCAGCCTGGTAGCCTACCAGAAGTATAGTGGCTTCCGGCCGCCAGAGGTTGTGTTTCAAGTGGTGCTTGATGCGGCCGGCATCGCACATGCCGCTGGCCGAGATAATAATGGCGCCGCCCGGTATTTTATTAATGGCCATCGATTCCTCGGCCGTCCGGCTCAGGTGCAGCCCGGGCAGGTAAAAGGGGCAGGTGGTGCCGTTATTGCTCAAGTCTTTTGTTTCCTCGTCATATAAATCCTGGTGACGGCAGAATATCTCCGTGGCGGTCACGGCCAGCGGACTGTCAAGGTAGATGCTGTCGGGCTTAATGGCGCCCTGGCGCAGGAGAATATTGAGGGCATACAGGAGGTCCTGGGTGCGCTCGACAGCGAAAGCGGGAATGATCAAGTTGCCGCCCTTGCGCATCGTCTGGAGGATGATTTCTTTAAGGCTCTCGACTTTATCCCCCTGGACGCTATGCCGGCGGTCGCCGTAGGTTGATTCTATAACCAGGTAATCAGTGGCAGCAACCGGCGTCGGGTCATTGACGATGGGCTGGCCCTGGTTACCCAGATCGCCGGAAAAGGTAATTTTGACCTCTTCCTCCCCATCCTGCACCCATATTTCCGCTATGGCCGACCCCAGGATATGGCCGGCATCCTGGAGGCGCAGGCGGAAGCCGGGTAAGATTTCCTTTTCTTCTTGATAATCCACCGCCTGGAAGTACTTCATGCAGGCCGCCGCCTGGGCTGCGGTATAGATAGGGCTTAAAAGCGGCCTGCCGGCGCGGCTGTTTTTGCGGTTTTTACGTTCAACCTCCATCTCCTGGATATGACCGCTGTCAGGGAGAAGGGCGGACGCCAGCTCGACGCTGGCCGGGGTCGTAAAAGTAAGGCACTGGAAACCCTGCTGGTAGAGTTTGGGAATCAGGCCGCAGTGGTCGATATGGGCATGGGTGAGTACCAGAGCCTCAATATCAGCGGGGTTAAAAGGGAAAGGGCCGTAGTTGCGTTCTTTGATGGCTTTGGAGCCCTGGAAAAGGCCGCAGTCGACAAGCAGGCGGTGGCGGCCGTTTTCCAGGAGGTAGCAGGAACCGGTGACCGTACCGGCAGCCCCGTAGAAATGTAAATTGATCATTTTTCCACTCACTTCACGTTTGATTTTTATACCCTGAAAATAGCGTTCTGCCTG
>DFYS01000170.1:45759-57175 GCA_002383405.1 Moorella sp. UBA4076 | reverse complement strand
GAACCTGCTTCACCCCGCCTGCAATACGGTCATTCTTCTGACCCCCGTTAACCGTGGGCCAGAGCGCGGTGCTTGCAGGTCAGGCGCCGGGCGACAAAGCGTTCCATACGGTTCATGGCCTCAGTTAATTCCGCCAGAGAGGCGGCGTAGGAACAGCGAATAAAGCCCTCGCCGGCGTCACCAAAGGCCGGGCCGGGAACGACAGCCACCCTTTCTTCCTGCAGGAGTTCTTCCGCGAATGCAGCTGCCGTTAAACCCGTTGCCTCTATAGATGGAAAGACATAAAAGGCACCCCGCGGTTCAAAGCACTCCAGGCCCATTTCCCGCAGGCGGCTGACCACCAGGCGGCGGCGGCGGTCATACTCGGCCACCATCCGCTCTATATCCTGGCGGCCGTGGTGCAGGGCCTCCAGGGCGGCCATCTGACCCATTACCGGGGCACAGAGGATGGTATACTGGTGGATCTTGACCATGGCCGCCAGGAAGTCGGGGTGAGCGGCTACATAACCCACCCGCCAGCCGGTCATGGCAAAGGCCTTGGAAAAACCGCTGACGAGGATGGTTCGTTCCTGCATGCCGGGGAGGGAGGCAAAAGACCGCGGCTGTCCGTCATAGCGCAACTCGGCATAGATTTCGTCACTCACTACCAGCAGGTTATACTTCCTGACCAGGCCGGCGATGGCCTGCATTTCCGCATCCTGCAGTACGGCCCCGGTGGGGTTGTTGGGGAAACACAGCACCAGGACCTTGGTGCGGGGGGTGATATACTTCTCCAGCCGGGCTGCCGTCAGGGCAAACGCGTCGTCCAGGGTGGTCGGTACGGTGACCGGCACACCGCCGGCCAGCTGGGCGATGGGCCGGTAAGAAACATAGCAGGGTTCGGGGATAAGGACTTCGTCGCCCGGGTTGATGATCGTCCTTAAGGCCAGGTCGACGGCTTCACTGGCACCAATGGTGACCATAATCTGGGTTGCGGGGTTATAGCTTAACCCAAAACGTTCTTCCAGGTAGGCAGCGATAGCCCGGCGCAATTCGGGTGTCCCGTAATTGGAGGTATACATGGTATAACCCCGCTCCAGGGATTGGACGCAGGCGTCGCGGATGTGCCAGGGGGTGACAAAATCCGGTTCGCCTACCCCCAGGGAGATAACGCCTTTGGTACTGGCTACCAGGTCGAAGAAACGGCGGATACCCGAAGGCGGCAGGTCTTTGACTGCCGGGTTGATAAAACGGCCGGCTTCAAAACCATAGGTAATCGTCATGGCTGGACCACCTGCCTGCGGTCAGCTTCCTGGTCTTCAAAAATAACACCGTCCTGTTTATATCTTTTCAGGATAAAATGGGTAACCGTGCTCTGGACGTGTTCCAGGGTGGCCAGCTTTTGGGAAACAAAGGTGGCAACCTCCTTTAAGCTGCTGCCCTGGACCAGCACGGAGAGATCATAGCTGCCGGACATGAGAAAAACCGATTTTACTTCCGGATAGCGGTAGATACGGCCGGCAATCTCATCAAAGCCGACATCGCGCTGGGGTGTTACCTTAACATCAATCAGGGCGGCCACCTCTTCGTCGCCGGCCTTTTCCCAGTTGATCAGCGTATGGTAACGAAGAATGACCTTCTCTTGCTCCATGGCAGCGATTTCTTTGGCCACCTGGTCTACAGGCAGGGCCAGCATGACGGCGATCTCCCGCGCCGTTAATTTGCCGTTTTGTTCCAGGAGATCGAGAATCTTTTTGCGCATCGATAAACCTCCCTGATTGCAGTCATTAAATCCGAAAGAAATGCTTGCATGACGTTTTGTGCCGGAAAGGAATGGTTATAGAAATGAAAAACTCCCGGTCCCCTTCAAGGGACGGGAGACATATTATCCCGCGGTACCACCCTCCTTGGTCGTACGACCCGGCTCGGCAGCGCGTAAGCGCTCTGGCCTTTAACGGGGCCGGCGTTTCACCCTCGGGGATGAGCCCTTCCGGCGACGGCTCCAGGGTGGCTTTCGGCAGGGCTGCTACCGGGCTTGCACCCTCCCCGGTTCGCTTTTTAAGCCAGATACCTGCCTGTTCTTCCCTTCATAGCCTTTAGATCCGTATTGAATTTAGTGTTATTTTATCATTGGCCAGGTTCCTATGTCAATAACCAATTAATTGAGCTGGCGCCAGGTGGCTTCCCGGCGCAGGCGGCGGGCGAGATAGACCGGGTTGGCCAGTTCATCACTGGCTACCTGGCGGATACTGATGCCCTGCTGGCGACAGTAAAACTCGTGGCGCCAGTCGTGGTACAGGCCGGCCGGTTCAAAACCCAGCTGCAGGCGGGGCAGGAAAAATGGTATTTTCCCGCGCCGGGTTTCATAATTGATTATTATCTCTTCTTCCGGGTAGGCCTGCATGAGGGCCATGTGCAGCGCCCTGGTGGCCTGGCTGGCAGGGTCGAAAAGGGTTGCAGCAGGAGCAGCGCTGATTGCCGCTGCTGCTACCGGACCCTCCTCCCCCTCCTGCCCTTTGTCTGCCGTTGGCGGCACTTCGGCTAGCGGCACCGGCGCCGGTCCGGGATCTGGAGCCGGTTCCCGGGCAACGGTGAGGGGTACGGGATCCGGCCCGGGCGGGGAGACGGGCTCTGGCGGGGGGGATGCCCCCATCACCTGTTCACCGAGAGCTTCTTCAAGTCCCTGGTCTGAGGCGACTGCCGCCGGAGTTTCCTCTGTTGCAGCTGTTCCGGGCAACGTCGCTTTTTCCCCGTTTTCTTCTCCAGGGGCAGCAGCTCCATCGCCATCCGGTGTGGCTTCTCCGGTTGGAAGCGGCGCATCCCCGGCAGGAGCTGTCGCCGGGGTAATAGTACCGGAAGCATCCTGAGCGCTGCTTTTTTCTTCTCTGGCCCGAAGATAGCCGGATATACCTTCGCTGATTATATGCTGGATATCGCGGGGGAAATTGCCAAAGCTCTGCAGGATGCGACGGTCCGGCAATCGCTGGGCTACCAGTTGTTCAAGTAAAGCCTGGAGATGCTGCTCCCGTCCATCCAGCACTTCCAGAAGCAGGTCCCCCATTTCCTGCACCATGGCTATCCCACGAGCCAGCTGTTCCGTGCGGGAGGCTTCATCTTTAAGGCTTACCGAGATGGAACACTGGACCAGTTCATCGACGCGCTGCAGGATTTCATTTTCCAGCGTACTTTTGGGCAAATTATCCACCTCCTGGCAGCTATTCCTCCCATCAATATATGCGCCAGGGTGCGGGATAAGAACTGATGCCGGAGGTGAGAAGCCCCGGGCTATTACCCGGGGCTTGCTGCTATTCTATCTGGGGACGGGGGTGAAGGCCGGCATCCTGGACAATGGTGGGGATGATATCCTCCCACATGACGGCCATGATATGCACGCCGGCTACGCCCTCGATGGTCTGCAGGTGTTTAATCTGCTCCACGCAGATGGCCACCCCTTCAGCTTTGGGATCGGCGGCCTTTTCCATACGCTGGACGATTTCATCCGGAACAATCATACCAGCTACTGACTGTTGCATATACCTGGCGGCGCGGGCGGATTTCAGGGGCATCACCCCGGCGATGATTTTCGCCCGCTGGTGCAAGCCCCGCTCGCGGACCAGGGCCATGAAGCGTTCAAAGCGCTCCATGTCAAAGATGCACTGGGTCTGGATGAAATCAGCACCGGCATTGATCTTCTTTTCCAGGCGCAGGACCCGGAACTCGAAGGGGTCGGCAAAGGGGTTGGCAGCGGCGCCGATGAAAAAGCGGGGCTCCTGGCCTTTGAGCTCTTCGCCGCAGGCGAACTTCTTTTCATCCCGCAGGTCTTTGACAATGCGGATGAGCTGAATAGAATCAACGTCATGGACGTTTTTCGCCGTCGGGTGGTTGCCAAAGGACTGGTGGTCGCCGGAAAGGCAGAGGACGTTGCGCATACCCAGGCTGTAGGCGCCCAGGAGGTCGCTCTGGAGGGCGATGCGGTTGCGGTCGCGGGCCGTCATCTGGATAATGGGCTCGCCCCCGGCCTGGAGGACGTGGACCCCGGCGGCAATACTGGACAGGCGGACAATGGCCGTCTGGTTGTCCGTCAGGTTCATGGCATCGACATATTCTTTGAGCATGGCGGCGTGCTTTTTAATCCCGGCGGGATCAGCGTGCTTGGGCGGCCCGATCTCGCCGCTGACCAGGAACTGCCCCTGGGAGAGGATTTTGGCCATTTTGCTGTCAAGCATCAATCTTCACATCCTCTCGTACAACTTTCCGCGGCCCGCCATCGCGGGATTTGGACCAGTCCTTGGGCGGCTGGATCTCCAGCAGCAGGTCCAGTTTACCCAGGGCCTGCATGCGGTCGTAGATGAGCTGCCAGGCGCAGGGGATTTCCGGATTGACCTCGCACTTGCCCCCCTGGGAACCGCCGCAGGGGCCGTTTAAGAGGCTCTTAGAGCAGCGGATAATGGGGCAGATGCCCCCGGTTTTATAGAGAATACACTCACCGCAGAGGCCGCAGCGTTCCTCCCAGACACCGTGCTCGATAGTGCCCCCGGCGAACTTGGTGTTCAGGGCTGGAACCACCCATTTGTTGTAGCGCTCGGCCAGGAACTGAACGCCAACACCACAGGCCAGGGAGACAATAGCGTCGATATCCTCGGTAACATATTTAGCCAGGGATTCCACATACTCGGGGTCGCACTGGCGGGTGAGGGTTACCTCTACTGTTTCCAGGGGGTTACCCTCCNNCCCCTCCTTCTGGCGCAACAGGCGCAGCTCGGCCGCCAGGATACCAGTTTCCTTTTCCCCGCCGGCCAGGCAGACGGTCACGCAGCCGCCACAGCCAACAACCAGGACTTTTTTGGCGTCTTTAATCAGGCCGGCTACCTCGGCCAGGGGTTTGCCTTCGGCAATAATCATTAACACTCACCTGCTTCCATTTAAAGGTTAGCCCCTTGACCAGGGGAGGTTTTCTCGGGGGTAACTGCAGCTGGCGGTTTAAGCGGGCTGGGGCCCAGCTGGCGGATGCGGTCGGTAAACTCCCGCGCGATCTCAGCAAAGCGCGGTCCCATAGCGGCCGAGAGATTGTACATCTCCAGGCGCTCGCCGCCGATACCGGTGTCATCCAGGATCTTCTTCGCCTGCTCCACCCGGTGTTTGGCGCGGAAATTGCCCTTCAGGAAGTGACAATCGCCTTCCATGCAGCCCAGGACGCAGACCCCATCGGCGCCCTCTTCAAAGGCCTGGAGCAAAACCCGGATGTCGGTTTTGCCGGAGCAGGGCATTTCAATCACCCGAATATTGGCCGGGTACTGCAGTCGCAGGGAGCCGGCCAGGTCGGCAGCCGAGTAGGCGCAGTAGTAGCAACAGAAGGCGACAATTTTGGGTTCGAAAGCAACCATATCTACACCTCCCCGAAGAAGCCGGCGACTTTGGCCAGCAGCTGATCGTCCTTGTAGAACTGCAGCTGGATGGCCTTGGCCGGGCATTCACCGGCGCAGGTGCCGCAGCCCATACACTGGACGGCATTGATTTCGGCGACGTTGCGCGCGTTGATGCGCGGGACATTGAAGGGACAGACCCGGACACACGTCAGGCAGGCGGCGCATTTATTTTCATCAACAACGGCCACCACCCCGCCGACCATGAGGTTTTCCTGCGCCAGGATGGTGCTGGCCCGCGCCACCGCCCCTTCGGCCTGGGCGATGGCCTCCACCGCCAGTTTGGGGGCATGGCCGGCGCCGCAGAGGAAGATGCCAGCAGTCGGAAAGTCGATGGGCGCCAGTTTGGCGTGGGTTTCTACGTAGAACTTATCCTCATTGAGGGGCAGCTTCAGCAGGGTGGCCAGCTTCTCTACTCCCTCCGGAGCTACAGCACCGGTGGCCAGAACCAGTTGATCGGGCCAGAGGGCCAGCTCCCGGCTGGCATCCGGGTCTTTAACCTGGACCTCCAGGAGGCCGGTCTCCCGCTGCTGCACCCGGGGTGGGTCTTCGGGATCGTAGGGGATAAAGAGTACCCCCTCCTCGCGGGCGCGGCGGTAGTAATCCTCCATAAAGGCATAGGTGCGGATGTCCCGGTAGAGGACGTATATTTGTGCCTCCGGGTTACGGGCCTTGATGGCCAGGGCGTTTTTAATGGTCTGGGCGCAGCAAGTGCGGCTGCAGTAGGGATGTTCGGCATCGCGGGAGCCGACGCACTGGATAAAGACGACCTGCTTATTTTTTTCGGCGTCCCACTGGCCGGCGGCCAGGGCCTGCTCCAGTCGGGTATTGGTTGTGACCCGTTCATCCTCGCCCAGGAGGTAGGCATTAGTCGCGATCTCCTGGCTGCCGGTGGCGACGATGGCAACACCGTGCTCCAGGGTCTGGGTGCGACGGACGTGCTCGCGTCCCGGTTCACCGATAGAGATGGTCGTCGTAAAGTGACCCTGGTGACCGCCGAAGTCTTCGATCCTGGCGCTGGTAAAAACCTGGATGCGCGGGTTGGCCCGGACTTGTGCGATTAGATCCCGCAACAGGGCCTGCAGGTCTTCACCTTCCAGGGTGGCGCGCAGGTTACGTACCTGGCCGCCGAGTTCGGTTTCCCGTTCCACGATATAAGCATCAAAACCTTGCTCGGCGACATTGAGAGCCGCCGTCAGGCCGGCCACCCCGCCGCCGATAATCAAGGCCTTCTGGATCACCGCTACCGGCTGCATATGCAGGGCTTCATGGTGTTTGACCTTGGCCACCGCTCCTTGAACCAGGTCGATGGCCTTCCGGGTGGCATTGGCCGGTTCCTGGCGATGCACCCAGGAACACTGGTCGCGGATGTTGGCCATTTCGAAATAGAACTGGTTTAACCCTGCCTCCCGGAGAGCCTCCCGGAAGAGGGGCTGGTGGGTACGGATGGTACAGGAGGCTACCACGACCCGGTTTAACCGGTACTCCTGAATAGCGTCTTTGATCTTCTTCAGGGTATCCTGGGAGCAGGTGTAGAGGTTATCTTCAGCGTGGACCACACCTGGAAGTTGGGCGGCCGCCTCAACCACGGCCTTGACATCGACCACGCCGGCGATGTTAATGCCGCAGTGGCAGATAAAGACCCCCACCCGCGGTTCTTCCCGGCTGACATCCCGTTCGGGAGGATACTCTTTGGGGGTAACCAGGGTATTGCGGCCTGTAGCCATGGCCGCGCCGGCTAAAGATGCAGCGGCGCTGGCATTGACCACCGTCTCCGGGATATCCCGCGGCCCCTGGAAGACCCCGGCCACATAGATACCATCCCGGCTGGTGGCTGCGGGGGCGAAGGGTTGCGTGCGGGCAAAGCCATATTCGTTGAGTTCGATGCCGGTGGCAGCGGCAATTTGGCTGGCGCTGGCCGGAGGTTTGACACCAACAGCCAGGACGACCAGGTCGAATTCTTCCCGCTGCACCTGGCCATCAGCGTAGTACTGGATGGTGAGGTTGTGGGTTACCGGGTCTTCCTCCACCCGCGAGATCATCGCCCGGACGTAGCGGACGCCCCCGGCTTTAGCGGCATCGACATAACGGTCGAAGTTTTTCCCGTAGGCGCGGAGGTCCAGATAGAAAATCGTCGGTTCGATGTTGGTGTCGTGTTCGCGGGCGATAATGGCCTCTTTCGTAGAATACATGCAACAGATGGCTGAACAATAGGGGCTGCCCTCCCGCTCGCAGTCGCGGGAGCCGACGCATTGGATAAAGGCAACCCTTTTCGGGGGTCGCTGATCAGAGGGCCGGAGCACGTGGCTCTCGGTAGGGCCGGTGGAGCTTAAAAAGCGCTCAAACTCCAGGCTGGTGACGACGTTGGGATAATAGCCATAACCGTACTCACCTGTCAGGTGGGCGTCGAAGAGTTCAAAACCGGGAGCCAGCAGGACGGCGCCGACATTTAGTTCTGTGACTTTTTCCTGCTGCCAGTGCTCGACGGCTTTTTTCTTACAGACGGCCTCACACTGGAGGCATTCGCAACAGATGCCGCAGTTCAAGCAGCGTTTGGCTTCGGTTATAGCCTCCTCGGGGGTGAAGCCCTGATAGACCTCGCGGAAATCCTGGACGCGTTCGGCTGCCGGGGCCATGCCCTGGGCCTGGCGCCGGCCGGGTAAAGGTACGACATTGGCCGGTGGGTCCAGATGGGGTTCCTTCTCCAGGGAGCGTCCGGCGGCCAGGTCATGGCCCTCCAGGTAACGAATGACCGATTCCGCCGCTTCGTGGCCGCCGCCGACGGCCTCCACCACCGACGCCGGGCCGCGAACAATATCGCCGCAGGCGAAGATTCCCGGGGCGCTGGTGCTCAGGGTGAGGGGGTCGGCCGTGATTAAGCCATGATTGGTTTCCACCGGGCTTTGGGCGCCCAGCAAAGAGAGATCAGCAGCCTGGCCAATGGCCATGATCACCGTGTCAGCTGCCAGGGTGCTGGTTACTTCCTGGTTATACTGGGGATTAAAGCGGTGGTTTTCATCAAACACCCGGGCACACTGCATTAATTCTACGCTGTCGATCCGGCCATTGCTCCCCAGAAAACGCTTGGGACCCCAGGAGGGATGGAAAATAACGCCCTCGTCCATAGCTTCTTCAATTTCCCAGGGGTGGGCCGGCATCTCCTGACGGGATTCCAGGCAAGCCAGGTGGACTTCCCTGGCCCCCAGGCGCCGGGCGGTACGGGCGACGTCAATGGCTACGTTGCCACCGCCGATGACTACGACCCGTTCCCCCACCCCGGGGTTGTCACCCAGGGCTGCCTCCCGCAGGAAGCTGACTCCCGGCAAGATCCCCTGGAGATCGGAACCCTCTAGCTGGAGCATCCGGCTCTGCTGCAAACCGATAGCGATAATAATAGCCTTATATTCCTTTTGGAGTTCCGCCAGGGTTAGATCCTTACCAATGGTTGTATTGGGAACAAACTTGACTCCCAGGTTGAGGATGCGTTCCGTTTCCTTGTCGACTACCTCTTCCGGCAGGCGGTAACGGGGAATACCGCCCCGGAGCATACCGCCGGGCCGGCTTAAAGAGTCGTAGACAGTCACTTGATAGCCGGCCAGCGCCAGGTCCTGGGCAGCCGTCAGGCCTCCCGGGCCGGCGCCGATAATGGCCACTTTTTCGTCCCGGCGCGGGATATCCGGCTTTTGCTCCTGCTCCCGGGCAATGTCAGCCTCCCAGCCGTAATCAAAGGCGGCTCGCTTCAGGGTGGCTATGGCAATGGGGTCATCAAACTGCCCCCGGTTGCACTCCGTTTCGCAGGGGTGATGGCAGATGCGGCCGCAGATGCCGGCAAAGGGCAGGCGCCGGTGCACGACCTCCAGGGCCTCAGCAAATTTGCCCTGGGAGATGAGGGCGATATAGCCCTGGGCATTGGTACCGGCCGGGCAGGCGTTGCGGCAGGGCGGCGTGCCCCGCTTGGTAATCAGATACTTATTGGGTACCGCCTGAGGAAACATCTTGTGGATAGCCTTGCGGTTGCCCATTTCCTGGTTATACTCGTCGGGAACGCTGACGGGGCAGGCCTGCTCGCAGTCGCCGCAGGCGGTACATTCCTCAATATTAACATAGCGGGGTTTTTCCCGGATCTGGACGGTAAAGTTGCCCTTCTCCCCTGCTACCTTTTCCAGGGTGGCGCAGGTATGCAGGCGGATATTGGGGTGGTTGGAGGTGTCCGTCATCCGCGGCCCCAGCATGCACATGGCACACTCATTGGTGGGAAAGGTTTTATCCAGCTGGGCCATATGGCCGCCGATGGAAGAGCTCTCCGTGACCATGTGCACCAGGTAACCGGCATTGGCCAGGTCCAGGGCCGCTTGCATACCGGCAATGCCGCCTCCCAGAACCAGGACGGCACCGACGGCCGGAGCAGTTTCCTTATTTGTAGTCATGGCTTCGCACAACCTTTCCGCTAAGAGACTGCCTGCAGGCCCTGCTGCTGTAAAAGGGGCCGCGGGTCGACCAGGTGCTTTTTCAGCCAGGGCGTAGCGTCTAACCCTACAGCCAGGCCCAGAATTTCGGTGATGAAGAAGATGGGTAAGGCTTCGCTGCCAGCCGGCTGGCGGCTGTCCAGGTTGGTCTGGCATAAGGGGCAGGCAGTAACAATGGCCTGCGCTCCGGCCCGGCGGGCGGCAGTCACGATCTTGCCGACCAGCTCTTCGACCAATCGGGGCTGGGGTATAGCCAGGCTGGCGCCGCAACACTCATTTTTGTGGCTCCAGGCTACCGGCCGGCCGCCAACCAGGGTTAACAGCCGGTCCATTAACTGCGGCTGCTCCGGGTTGGCTTCAAAACTGGCTACTTTCGGCGGCCTGGTCAGGAGGCAGCCGTAGTAGGAAGCAAGCGCGAACCCGGCCAGGTCTTTTCGCCGGTGTTCTTTGAGGAGTTGCTCCACGCCGGGGTCAGCCAGGACGTCAATGACGTGGCGCACCCGCACCTGGCCCTGATAGGCCCGGCCCAGGGCGGCAGCTACTTGATGATTAAGATCTGCTGCCTCTTCGCCGCCGGCAGTCATAAAGGAATGGGCAGCCCTCAGGGAGTTGTAACAGGCAGCGCAGGGAACCAGCAGGTCGTCTCCGGCGGCTTCGGCCAGGACCAGGTTATACAGGGGCAGGGCATGGCTCAGGTAACCATTCAGGGAGTGGCCCGAGGTGGCACCACAGCAGCACCAATCATCGAGTTCGCGCAGTTCCACTCCCAGAGCCTGAAACAAGGCCTCAGTCGAAGCTGAGAATTCGGCCGCTGTTGAATGGAGAGAGCAGCCGGGATAATAGCTCAACCTCATTGTTGTCCCCCCTTTTCACCCTGCAGTAAGGCCCGGAAACGCTGCCGGTTCTTTATCCCTTCCGGCAAGAGCCGCAGCTTGCGGCGCCGGAACATTTTTAAGCCCAGGGGGACGTCCTGAAGATAGGTGCTGGTCTTCAGCTTAAAGGCAATCATCATGCCCAGTTCGTGAACCCGCCCCTTGCTTTTGGCGGAGGCCAGGAAGACCTGGTGGAAGGCGGCGACTTCCGGCAGGGCCGGCTGGATACCACGGGCCAGAGCGCGCTGTTTTAAGGCATCATTGATGGCGGCAATATCGATGCCGTTGGGACAGCGGGAGATACAGGTGCGGCAGGCGGCACACTGCCAGATGGTTTTGCTTTTTAAGAGGTCTTCCTCCAGCCCCAGCTGGACATAACGGACCACTTGATGGGGCATCAGGTCCATAGCCGCCGTTACGGGACAACCGGCCGTACACTTGTGGCACTGGTAACAGCGATTTACAGGCTGCCCGGATAATTTGGTTACCGGAGTGACAAGGTGCGGCGAGGGTACAACCTGCTGCGCGGCCAATACCCTTCCTCCTTTGCGATGAGATGTGGAAAGTGGGAGGTAAGAGCTGGCATGATTTCCAGCGCTTTAACCCCCGCGCAAACAATCCCTTACAGGTTTAGCACCTGCATTGAAAATAGCGTTCTGCCTGTGTTAATGTATCT
>DFYS01000170.1:6392-45695 GCA_002383405.1 Moorella sp. UBA4076 | reverse complement strand
GAACCTGCTTCACCCCGCCTGCAATACTGCTATTTTCATCCTTCTGCTGGTGCCGCTCGCAAGCGGTATGGGTGCCTGCTCTGTGAGGGACTCCTTTGGCTATATAAAGAGGGGGATACCAGCGCTGAGCAATACACTGGTACCCCTTTTCCCCTTCTGGTGCGGATTATGGAACAGGTATCAACGCAGTGCCCGGACGCTATAAAAGCAATAAGCTCATTACTGCTTATAAATCCTTTATTTATCTTTCGACGTTGCTTGCAAAAATCCTACCTGGTTTTAAACATCTTGACAAAAGAATCGCAGTAAAACGTCTGATTGAGCAAAATTTCCGCTGCTGCCGCCGCCTCTATCAGGGCCTCATCATTGGCATCGGCAATGGCGGCATCCAGGCCGCAGGCCATGGCCATAGTTAAAAAAGTCCGATTGATGAGGGGGCGATGCTGACAGTTCTGGGAGACATTGCTGAGACCCAGGACGGTTTTCGGTGCCGGGTCGGCCAGCATTTTAATCTGCTGTAAGGTCTTCAAGACCTCGGGAGCGTGGTCCTGGGCCACGTTGGCGGGAAGGATGAGGGGGTCGATATAAAGGTCTTCCATGGGCAGGCCGAACTCGTCGGCGGCAGCCACCAGTTCCATGGCAAAGGCCAGGCGGGTATCACTATCCTTGGGGATCCCGGTTTTATTCATGGTCAGGCCGATGAGCCCGGCGTTATACTCTACAGCCAGGGGGAACAACTTCTCCGCTTTTTCCCGTTCCGCATTGGTGGAATTGATAATTACATGGTTCCTGGCTTTCTTCAGCCCGGCTTCAATGGCGGCAAAATTGGTGGAATCCAGGCACAGGGTGAGGCTGCTGGCTTCCTGGGCGACCTCTACCAGCCATTCCATAGCGCTGACCTTATCCGGGACGGCGGGGCCGACATTGAGGTCCAGGGCGCGGGCGCCGCCTTCCTCCTGGCGGCGCGCCCATTCCTGCACCGGGGCCGGGTCCCGTTCCTGGATGGCGCGTTTGATGTCGTTAAACATACCGTTAATCCGTTCGCCGATAATAAGCATGGTTTACCTCCTTTGAAATGAGATGTGATGTCTTTTATTGGCTGGATTAGTAAGCGTTACTTACCATCAGCTGGTCGATGTTTTCCCGGACTTTGGCTACGGCCTGCGGGTGGCGCATCAACAGGATGTGGGCGCCGGCCTGGAGCAGGGCCGTAGCGGTAACAGCTTCCCAGAGAATGCCGCGTTCTACCTCTTTACCCCAGCCCGGGGACTCGCTGACCGGAGCGACTGCTTCCTTGGCCCGCCAGGCTTCGTAGCCCACGGTGCAGATGACGGGCATGGAGAGCATCTTATCGCCCTGGAGAGCTCCCAAACGGATACGTTCCATGATGGAGAAAGCATACTCGATGCCGTAACCAAGGCCGCCGATCGAGGGGTCGATGAGGATATGGTCCAGGCCCAGGTTCATTTCGTTGATGAGGATGTTGAGCTGCTTGCAGATATTGATGTCCAGGGGTGAGCGGGCAATGATGTTATGCTTGTGCACCATACAGGCCGCCGTCAGGGATTTGTAGTTATCCTGTTCGGCGTTACCCAGCAGGAGATTTTCCCCGCTGGCTGCTTCGGCTACCGCCTCTAAAACATCATGGTCTTTTTCCACATCGCCGCAGCCGGCGATGATCAGGGGAACGCCTACCGCCTGCAGGACCTCTTTGACGGTAGTCACACACTGGTCAACGGAGTGATTGGCTCCTTCAGGGTCGGCGCCGTCGAGTTTGAGGTAGATAAGATCGGCACCATACGCGGCCACGCATTTTTGCGCCCAGCGGCCGGGCTCACTGATAACATCGTTAAACGGTTCTTGGAGAATATCGGGCCATTGAGGGACAATATCCTGGACCTCCATGGCAATGACGGGCCGGTTGGCGACTTCGCCTTCAAAGTGATAGAAAGGAAGGGCGGCATCACCGCCGACGGTGATGGTGTGGCTCCGGGTGCCACCCTGTTCTCTGGTAGCACCCAGGACTATTTTCTGGACAGCCGCACGGCTGCGGTCGCGGAGAATCTGGACGGCCATGATAAAAGGACACTCCTTCCGGATAAGATGGGGGAAGTGGGACGCCTGCAGGAACTGGCCCGGCACTCAATATGAAATTGCTGACATAACCCTGTTTGGTGGTTTCTGCACCGAAGCCACCAGGCTGATATTTGAATGCTGAGTTCCAGATTAAAGATTGCCTGTTCTCATATTTCCCGTTAAAATCGGTTGGGCTTAGAACTGGCATCTGTCCAGGACGGCGTTGGCAGCCTGGACGGCGGCGGCATCCGCGGGCAAGGCGAAAAGGGGTTTACTCAAAGTATCAAAGGTTACCAGCTGTTCATCATAAGGAATTACCCCCTGCAGAGGCAAACCCGTGCGTTCTATTTCCTCCCGCAGGGGAGCCAGGTCCCCGGCGGCGCGGGTGATAACCAGGTACTGGTTGGCAACAGGCAATTGCAACTCCTGAACCAGCTCCCGCACCCGCCTGGCGGAACGGATGCCCCGCGCCGAGGCGTCGCTCATAACAAAGAGGTCGGTGACATGCTGGATGATGCGCCGGCTGATATGCTCCAGGCCGGCCTCGCTGTCAATAACCATATAATCGTAGTTGTCGCTTAAGGTTTCCAGGTGCTTGCGCAGCAGGTCGTTGGGGTAACAGTAGCAGCCCGGCCCCTCGGGACGGCCCATGGTCAAGAGGTCGAAGTCCCTGGTTTCCACCAGCGCCTGGGCGAGCTGGTACTCGATGAAGATATCCTTGCTCATGCCCGCCGGGATGGCCTTCGGGTTTTTGGTGGCCTCCAGGACATCGGCGATAACAGTAGCTACCTCCACTCCCAGGGCTTCGTTTAAATTGGCGTTGGGGTCGGCGTCAACGGCCAGGATGCTTCCCTTTTTGTTCTTAACCAGGTAACGAATCAGCAGGGCGGCAAAGGTGGTTTTACCGCTGCCCCCTTTGCCGGCGACGGCGATATGATGGGCCATTACCCTTCCCTCCTATCCATATCAGTTACGTTTGCTACGGAGGGAAAGAGTTCCAGCTGGGTGTGGGGCAGGAACAGGGCGGAAACGAATTCTTCCATAAAAAGGTTACCAGCTGAGAGCTCCAGGTAGGTCATTTTGCGGGCCAGTTCCAGGGCTTCCTGCCAGGCCGTCCAGGAGAGGAGGGCCAGCTCCGCACCTTTAAGGGAGGTGTTGCCGGCAAAGGCGTATTTTGCCGCCGGCAGATCGGGTAACAGGCCGATTTCGACGGCGTTGGGGATATTCAGGTAGTTGCCGAAGCCGCCGGCAATGATTATTTTGTCGATAGCCTCTATTTCCAGGGCGACGGTTTTGAGCAGGCTCTGGATGCCGGCGAATACGGCACCTTTAGAGCGAATGAGGTTTTTGATATCAGCTTCGCTAATGATGATATCCCTGCCGGTGATGCTTTCCGCCGCCCAGGCGAGGATGAACTCGGCGCCTTCATCGGTATGGCGTAATCTGGGGGTGGCGACCTCCTGGAAACTACCGGTACGGTCGATGATACCCGCCCGCTTCAGTTTAGCCAGGCAGTCGATGAGGCCGCTGCCGCACAGTCCGGCCGGACGGCCGCCGCCAATGACGGCCAGCTCGACTTCATAGGTTTCCGGGTCGATAGTCAGGCCTTCGATGGCTCCGTTCATCGCCCGCATGCCACAGGTGATGCCGCTGCCCTCAAAAGCCGGGCCGGCGGAACAGGCGCAGGATATCAGCCAGTCGTTATTACCCAGAACCATTTCGCCATTGGTGCCGATGTCGATGAAGAGGGCGAGCTCTTCCTTCCTGGCTATTCCTGTAAAAAGGGCACCGGCAACGATATCGCCGCCGACATAGCTGGCTACAGCCGGGAAAAGACGCACCGGGGCCAGGGGGTTAATGGCCAGCCCGGCCTCGATCGCAGTCACCGGCGGCCATTCGGCCGCCGCCGGGATATAGGGCTGCAGGCGGATATATTTCGGGTTTACTCCTAAAAGCAGGTGGATCATGGTGGTATTGCCGGCGACTACTGCTGTTATAACCTCCTGCGCTTCGATGCCGGCGCCGGCCAGCATAGTGACGATCAGTTCGTTGATCGTGGCCAGGGCGGCGTGGCGTAGTTCCTCCTGACCGTTGTCATCGCTGGTGGCGTGGATAATGCGGGAGATAACGTCGTCACCGTAAGCTGCCTGGCGATTATAGCCGCCGTTGCGGGCTATCTGCCGGCCGGTTTTAAGATCCAGCAGGGAAACGGCCACGGTCGTCGTGCCCAGATCGATGGCCAGGCCGAAGCTGCGGGTTGAGCCGGCCGGGGTTACGCGGATAATATCCCGGCCTTCACGCGCCAGGGTGACATCTACCTGCCAGCCGGCCTGGCGTAAGGTCGCCGGCAGATCCCGCAACAGCGTCAGGTTGAGTTCTCCCTCCCGGCCTTGCTCCTTACGCAGGGCTGCCAGCAGCCGGCTGGCGTCGCTGGCGTTTTCGGTCAGGGTGGGTTCACTCAGGGAGAGGGTGATTGTTTCACAGCATGGTTCCAGGGGGTAAGAGGCCAGAGAATCAGTCAGACCATCCGCCAGCCGCCCTTTATCCTGGAGCAGTATCTGGTGCTTGCTCAGCCGGGAGGATGCCGGGATCTCGATAATGGCATCTCCCTGGATCAGGGTCTGGCAGGCCAGAGTGTAACCCTGCTCCTTTAACCGTAGCGGCAGGTGGCTGCCCTCTACCTGGACTTCCCCTTGCAGGACCTTAATGGCACAGCGGCCGCAGGTGCCGACACCGCCGCAGGTGCTTTTCAGGGGCAGCCCGGCTTTTTGAGCAGCATCCATGACGCTGCTACCCGCGGTTACCTGTACCTGGATGTTGTCGGGCTGGAAGGTGACGGTAAACTGGTTCACAGGACTCTTCCCTTCTTTATAGATGTGTCTTTATAGAGACTTGTAGAAACTGGCTGCACCATTATCGTTACCTTAATTCGGGATAACAGCTCAGGATAGCCCTCCAGGCTAACAGCTCCAACGTTGTTCACCCGCTATGATCATGCACCCGACCGGCCAACGTATAGGCTTGCCCCGGCTATTGCTATCAGTTTGGCCGCAAGGCAGGCTGAATAGAAGCCCATGCCGCCGGCGCGGCACCAGCAGAAGGATAAAAATGGTGATATTGGGTGAAGGTGGGGGTGGGGCAGGTTCCCTCCCCCCATTTCTCACCTCTCTTACGCGGCCAGGTTGCGGGCATAGGCGACGATGCCGGTGGCCTCCCGCGGACCAACCAGCACTTCCCAGCCGGACAGGTCTTCCAGTTTACCCTTCAAGACGGCAACAGCACCGGGGATAATAATGCGCCGGTGTTTGACCTTGTTTTCCAGGCCTATTTTCTTTATCAAGGCGGCGATCTTTTCAGCCTCAAATTTACCGTCGGCATAGGCGGTGAGGACGGATAGGCCGTCGGTATCGACGGAGAGCAGATAGCTGGGGATCCTGGTACCCTCGATCTCCCCGGCGACAGAGTAGTAAGTCAGGGAGAAGTTGGTAGTCACATAGACCGGGGAGTTCTCGTTAACCGCACCGATTTCGTTCAGTTTCTCCTCGACGCGGATCGGTACCTGCGGGTCGGTGTAGAGATTCTGGCGCCAGGATAGCAGGGGCAGCAGGTGCTCTTTGGCGGCGGTGCGCAGGACTACCAGGCTGGCGTATTTAGTAACATAATTGACGGCCTGGAGGATTTCCGCCAGGGGATCGCCGGCTGTAGTCAGGGCGATAATGGGATAGCCGAAGGAACGAAAACGCTTCTTGATGGCCAGGCGGCGGATCTGGGTAAAGTCGGCCACGGCACGGGAGGTTTCGCGGGCGCCGGGGTCGAGGACCAGCTGTTTGTGGCCCAAGGCGACGATTTTATCCACCAGCCCGGCCAGCTCTTCGAGGTCGTTGCCATAAACCGCCAGGGGACAATTATGCTCTTTGGCCAGGGCGGTCATGGCCTCATAATTGGCCGCCGTGGCGCTGTACAGCAGGGGTTTGCGGGCGGCCACATCCGGCAGGACACCTTTTAGAACTTCGGCGTCTGCAGCCATGAGAACGAGGTTTAAGCTGGTGGCGGCAGCCACCGCTGTTACTGCCGTTTGGAAAGCTAGCGGGTCGCCGGCGTCGTGGCGGATGGCAATAGCCTGGATGGTGTAATGCTGGCCCACCCGGTCAAACTCCAGTTCATTAATGGCGGCTACCTGGTCCTTTAATTCGGCACTGCTTAAATTATCGCTGACCTGAATGGCGATGGCCGTTTCATGGTAAAAACGCTTGTCATGGCGGAAGAGCTCGGTCTCGTCACCCATTTCTATTGCCTGCGGGCCGGCGCCGAGGACTACTTTAGCGATGGGCGGCGCTGCGGCGGCATCCAGGGCCTCGCGGGCGGCGTCGGAAACATACGGGCAGGAGTCCAGGCTGGCCTTGCCGGCAGCCAGGTTCATGGCAAAGGCCAGGCAGGTGGGTGTACCACATTCACCGCAGTTCTTTTTGGGCAGCTGTTTGTAAATCTCAAGTCCGGTTAAAGCCATAGTTGGTTGACTCCTTTCTTTCTGAACTGGCCGCAGGCCCGGTTCTGTGTTCGTACCCCGGCGGCGGTATCCCCGGGACAAACACAGAGCCGGGTTCCGGTTAATTACATAATGGGATCCATGGTCAGGGCCGGGTGACCTGCTTCTTCCAGGAAGGGCAGGATCTCCTCGACAGTGGTACCGGTGGTCTCATCAGCGATTTTATCGATGAAGTCCTCGCCCAGACCTTCTTCGACGCTGCGCTGGACCAGGTCGTCATGGAGGAATTCCTTGAGGGATTTGGGCATCCAGACTATCCGGGCAATACCACCGTCGGCGGAAATAAACTTCTTGCTGACGATATAGGTACGGCCGATGCCCATAAAGCCCGGCGTCTGGGTACCACCGCCGATCATCCCGGCCAGGGTGGAGAAGGTCATCCCCGACGGCGTCATGCCGCCGTGTTCACGGGTGGTAATCATGATGCCGTTACACTCCGGCAGGATGGCCATAATGGCCTCAAAGCAACCGCAGGAGGTCATCGGGTTCTCCATCAGGGTGTAGAGGCAGACCTGCTCCAGGTTGCGGTTGGAAGCCGTGTAGAGATAGTCATTGACACTCTTCCAGATGCCCTTTACGGGATCAATTTCACCTTCTTTAGCAACGGGCTGGTTGGGACCGGCATGGTTGATTTCATAGGAAGCCCTGGCATCCAGCCAGCTGACGGCACCGCACAGCCCCACCCGTTCTGGAGTGACGATGCAGACGTGGTTGGGGGCAAAGGACTGGCACAGGATACAGGAGTAGAAAGTGTCCACTGATTCGTCGGTCAAGCCGCGCATGCGGTCGTCGCGTTCTTTATACTTCTCCAGTGCCGCCCCCATATACTCCTGTACCTTGGCCTCATCGGTAAAAATAGAAACCTGCACGCGGTCGACGATGGCCGGGAATTCCTCTTTCATCTTGGCGACGAGGATGTCGCCGTAATGCTTGAAACGGAACCCTTTGGCTACCGCATCTTTGCTCACCCGCAGCCAGTTGATGTTACGCTGCCCGGTGTGCCAGAGGCCTTCACCGTAGTTGATAAAGTCGTGGATGCGGCGTTCCAGCACTCCTTCAAAGTCGTTCTGCATCTTGCGGCCGTAGATATCCACCAGGATGCCCAGCGGCAGCTTGCTGCCTTCCGCTAACTGGTCGATATCGGGCCCGACAACTTCAATCTTACCATCGGTAATCTCAGCCTCGGGAACGGTCCGCACCAGCTCAAAAGCAGGGGTCCTGTTGCCGCCCATTTCCACATACATATCACCCTTACGGATGCTTTCACCTTCAAAGGCCGGGCCGAAGTTGATGGGCAGGTCGATCTTGATCTTGGTTAACTTGATGCCCCTGGTCTCTATGGCGATCTGGACTATTTTATCATAGTCTTCGACGCTGAAGAACCAGTCGGGGATCTGTTTATCCTCGGGCAGCGGCTGGTCGGTAATCACCGGGAAACCGGTGAAGATCGCCCCGAAGGTAGCGGCCGTTTTGACCATATCGTGCTCACCCAGGTAAAGCATAAAGGCCCTGATGCGGCGGCGCTGGTAGTCGCGCTGTTCTTCGCGCAAGCCCGGCGTGACACCGCCGAACATCATCCCGGCTCGCAGGGCGTAGTTGGCGGCATGGACGATCTGGGTAAAATTGCCCAGGGGGTAGGCGATATAGTCTATACCGAGTTTGACATTTAACTCCAGGAGTTGCTCCACGGCTTCGTCGCAGATAAAGAGCATGAAGCCCATCCCCATGAGGTCCTTGACGATTTTGGCCATGGCCTGGCTGTCTTTGGCCCGGCCCAGGATAATGGCCTCGCCGGGGATGGTCCAGTCGACCATCTTGACGCCGAAACGGCGGACTACCGGGTCGCCGATGAACCCGGTCCACGGTTCGGGCAGGAGGGGTTCACCCGGTTTATATTTCAGGTAACGCAGGGCTTCGATGATTTCCGCCGCGTACCAGGTAGCTTCCCCGGCCAGGCGGGCGTTTTCGAAATTCAGGACCGGGCTTACCTGAACGCGCTTGCGGTTTAATATCGGCGGCAAATCGCCCAGCTTATTAACCTCTTCGCCGCTGAAGCAGCGGATGACCGGCAGAAAATAGGCCGTATCAGGGTAACCGACGGGATGCTCGGGACCATAGGTGCGGATGGCCTGGTTTAACAGGATCTCGGCATAACTGGTAGCCGTAATAGCACCATGGTATACTTCCCGGAACAGAGCCAGCGGTTCTTTGCCGGCGGCAATGGCATCTTCAAAAATCGCATCAAAAGCAGTCATTTACCTGGCCCTCCTTTAGTAACCCTGGCAGAGTTTGGTTTCGTTACGCTCGGCTACATTTTTGTGCACGCCCAGTTTCCAGGTGCGATATTCCAGGGCGTCCAGGATCTTCCGCGCTGCTGCCCGGGGATCCATTTCGAACATAAAGTAGCCGCCGTAGACATCGCTGGCGATCTGGGTCAGGATGCTATAGATGAGGTCGCTGCCTTCCACCGGCGGCATATTGCCGACGTGAGTGGGTANNGCCGAAGCGGCAAAGGGAACCTTCGGGGTATCTACCCCCAGATCATTGGCCATGGCCATGAGCAGGTCCCCGGCGCGGGAATTGTCCACGCAGGAACCCATATGGAAGACCGGCGGCAGGCCGATTTCGACGCCGGCGCTTGATGCCAGGCGGTGCAGGAAGTTTTTCAGGCCCTCACCGCAGTAGGTTTCCACATTGGCCGGGTCCATCAGGCCCATCTTGGCCGCCGCCTGCGCGGAACAACCGGTGGCCACCACGAAGACGTTATTCTGGAGGAGTTCTTTCGCGATTTCCAGGTGAGCGTTATCCTGGAAGCCCTTCAGGTTGTTGCAACCGCAGATCAGGGCCACCCCGGCCAGTTCACCGTCGAGGATCGCCTTATTGAGGACGCGGATGGGGTTTTCGTTATTCTGGGTGGCCAGGAGTTTATTCAGGGCTTCCAGACTCCAGCCGGCGACGACCCGGTTCTTAATCTGGGGGATCGAGACCCGACGATTACTCTCTTTTCGTTCTTGAAAGGCCTCGATGGCCATGCGAATGGCCGTTTTGGCGTTCTCCAGGGCGGTTTCGGTCTGGTAATCCAGGTGGTAGGTGCCAGGGATCTTGACATTGTCAGCAGTAGAGATAATGCGGGTATGGTAACATTCGGCGACAGCGCTGATCGACGGCATGATACACTGGACGTCGACGCACATGGCATCAATGGCGCCGGTGCAGATGGCCAGCTCCTGGGAGGCAAAGGAGGTGACCAGGGGGATACCCCGGCGCATCAGGACCTCGTTGCCGGTGCAGCAGATACCCACCAGGTTGATGCCTTTGGCGCCGGCGGCCCGGGCTTCACTCTCCATTTCCTGCGCTGCCTGGATGACAATTTCGCTCAGCAGCGGGTTGTGACCGTGGAGGACGAAGTTGATTTGATCAGGATCGAGGACGCCCATATTGGCCTCGCTGACCACCGGCTGCGGGGTGCCAAAGAGGATATCGGAGAAATCAGTCGCGATATGTTCGCCGGTATAGTCAGCCAGGGCTACTCTGATGGCGCTGAAAATCAGGTTGACGGGGTCGTTATCCATGCCTATATGGGCCTGGTTCACTAATTCGGAGATGGTGGCATGGATACCGTAGGGTACCACATTATGGGTGCGGAATTTTTCCTGCCGGCCTGCGGTCAGGGCCGTCACCAGCCAGGCCGCTTCGCCCTCACCTTTGAGGCGGCGGAAATCCTCCAGAGCCTTTTCCCCCATCTCCTGGGCGAGTTCCATAATGTTTTTGCCCTCGACGTCAATACCGACGCGGCGGCAGACTGCCTTCAGCTTGGCTTCATCCTTAACAGTGTAATCCGGGGCTTTGCCGGCGGCCATTTCCACCAGGGCGTGGGCGATATGGTTGCCGTGTTCGCCGTGGGCAGCGGCTCCGGTCAGGAGCATCAAACCAACATTACGGGCGACAATGGTCCAGGCCGAAGCGCCGCAAATACCACGGCTGCCAGGGCCCTCGGCCGCCTTAATGCGGCAGGGGCCGGCCATACAAAAGCGGCAACAAATCCCCTCATAACCTATCTTGCACTGGGGCTGCTGGGCGACAAAGCGGTCGAAAGCGGTGATTACCTTGTCGTCCCTGCTTTTAGCCAGCATTTCCAGCGCCGCCGGGTCGACGGTGCGGTCCTTGTTTTTGGGTTCCATGACCCGCGGGGCGTTGGAAGGCCGGCTGGTGTGGGTAAGATCGCGGAACCTGGGCATACTGCTTACCTCCTTGGTAGTTATTTCATCCTTAGCCCTAAAAAGGGCAGTTTTAACTGAACTCATTGCTAAACTAGCTTAGAAGAGGACTCCGGTCCTCCTGGCAGGTTTGCCCGGTTAGACGACTCATGCCACCAGAGCGGCATTAGCAAAATAGTGAAAGCAGTACACGGCATTTTCAGATGGCCAGGTTTGATCGCTAGCTTTGCAAAAGGGTCACTGCTAGCTCGGCAATACCTTTGATAGTCAGGGAGCCGTCGTTATCCTCTCCAGCGGCCTGGTCCAGGATGGCGGTTTGAAAGGGAATGAGACCAATAATGTCCTCTGGTGGCAGGTGGCTGCGGAGCAACTCCTCATCGCGGCGCTGGCGAAATTTATTACCTACGAATTTTACCTGCTGGATGCCCAGTTCCCCGGCCAGCCTGGCAACTACCCGCGCCGTCTGGATACTGACCAGGGTGGGTTCGGTGACAATAAGCATGACATCAACTCCCCGGGCTGTACCGCGGGTGAGATGTTCGATACCGGCCCCCATATCCAGGACGACCATTTCCCGGCGCTTAAGGATGAGGGAGCTGACCATGGCGTTTAGGACCGTGTTTTCCCGGCAATAGCAGGTAGACCCGCCGGGTTTAACAGCACCCATTTTTAAAAAAAGGATATTGCCATAGCTGATGGTGTACTCTTCCAGCAGGCTGTCCACTTCCGGGTTTAAAGAAAAGTAAGCGCCGTTACCGCCGGCATGCGCGGCGATCAGCTCCCGCATATCAACAATAGGTTTCAGGGCACCAAGTTTTTCTGCGGGTAACCCCAGCACCATACCCAGGCTGGTGTCGGGATCAGCATCCACGGCAAAAACCCGGTAATCCCGATCGGCAAAACACTTGATCAAGCCGGCAGCTATCGTCGTCTTACCCACGCCGCCTTTGCCAGAAATGGCCAGTTTCATAGTATCACCTCCCTGGAATGAGATGTGGGATGGTGCTGGCGATAGCGCGCTATCATGCTCAGCTCTTCCACAATGAGATGTGTAATGCGGGATAAGGGAAGTCCTCGGGGTGCTCCTCCCGGGCCGCTGTCAGGGGTTGCTGTTCAAAAACGTGGACATTCGCATTTTCGTCTATATTAGCGAATTACTACACAAAGTCTCTTTTTCCTGCCGGCTTGCCAATAAAATAGCAGTTAAATTTTACACGGCTAAAATTGAAGGCATCAAATTATTTAACCCCCTTATTTGGACCGGCGAAATCGGACTAAATTATGTAACTGCTCAGGCCATAACCATCTGAGCCGCCCAGAAGCTGTCTACTGCCAGGATCATGAACCCGGTTAGCCGTTATGCGAGCTTTGGGACTACTGCTATAAGGCTGACCACCAGGTGGGCTGAGCAGTTACTAAATTATCACTGATTCTGCTGTGCCTTTTGCCAAACCATCCACCGTTCAAGCCTCATAGCCATCCGCTCAAACATTATTATATACCTTTTAGACCAAAAATCAAATAATTTTTGTTAATAAGGAAAGTGATAACAAAGTAAAAGCCTGTCGTTACACATGTTTCAATAATAACGACAGGCTTTCCTGGTGTCAATAGTGGGTTCTGCCAGCTCTGCCAGCCAGACATATACACCTTAGCTGCCGCTATTTTCCTGGCTGGCCAGCCTGGCCTCCAGCTCTGCCATTCTTTTTTCCAGAGCGGCCATTTCAGCTTTCGTTACCAGCCCCCATTCCTTGCGCCAGCGGTTGACTTCCTTGCTGACCGTTTCCTGGAGTTGGGTCTGCTGTTCTTTGCCTTTATTCAGCAGCTGCTCGGTAAAGTTTTTTGCCTCCTCCCGCCGCAGTTCGCCCTGGCGTACCAGCTCTTCGGCTACTTCTTCCGCCTTTTCCTTGGTAAGGAACATGGCTCCCAGACCGGCTAAAAACGCTTTACGCATCAGATCCAGCATAATCCCTGATACCCCTTTCATATGTAGTGTCGTCATATGGATTATTATACCACAATCGCGGCGGTTTATGTTTTAAGTTTAAATTAAAAGAAAGCTCCTTGAAGAGGAGCTTAAGAGGCAGGGGCTTCTTTCTTAGCAAAGGAATCTTTGGCGCCACATTCAGGGCACTTGCGGGGTTTACAACGGGCGTCTTTTTCGTAATTACATTGCGAGCACTTCCATACGGCCATGACCTGGACCTTCCTTTCTGGTAATGGTTACTGATAAAAGTATAGGTTATCTGCTTCGACCTGTCAAGTATTATTTTTCCTTCCTTGAACTACATTTCCGGGCAAACCGGTTGAATTTTGGCTGCCTCTACCTGGGTGTCTTCCTGGTGGTGCCCCTGAGCGCCCCTGAAGCAATTTTAGATGTATCAAACCTGCGAAGCGTTACGGGGTAGATAGCAGTACTGACGTATTGCTCCCATAAACTGGCGCCGTATCTGGGAAAAACCGTACTTTTGTTGCGATAACTCAAATGGAGATCAAGAAATATCACGCCCTGAGAGAGGTTTTGATGTGAGCACTGACAGGGTATTGCCTCGGAGCCACCCGGTGTGTTAAAATAAGTGTGTTGCCGGGATGTAGCTCAGTTTGGCTAGAGCACCTGCTTTGGGAGCAGGGGGTCGCAGGTTCAAATCCTGTCATCCCGACCACTATTATGTGCCAACGTAGCTCAGCTGGTAGAGCAGCTGACTTGTAATCAGCAGGTCAGGGGTTCGAGTCCCCTCGTTGGCTCCAGGAAAAGCTAGACATTGCAAGGGATTCAGGGCAAGCCGACTGGAATGAAATTCCAGCCGGTTCTTTTTTGTGCGCGTATAGTGTGCGGGTTTTTAGTACCTTAGTCCCTTAAGTCCGGACATCTTCGCAAAGTGGAAAGAAAATATCGCGGCAGGATTTTGGTTCCGGCTATGCGGGTTAGGGCTTCAAAACTGCCATAAAAAACAAGTTGTTTGGGCTGCCATAGCCAGCAAAGGAGAAATGGTCACGCCNNCAAGATTGGGTTGTGGGCGGAGCCCCCATTGGTTCAGCACAAGATGCATTACCTGTGTTTGTCCTCCATGCGCAGCATCACCAACTCGTCGTCCAGGCCGTGGCGTAAAAGGTCAAGGCGAGGAGACGCCGCCAGCAGGCTCTCGGCGGCCAAATGCTTGATGTGAAACGGAAACAGGCCTGTACTCTCGACCAAATCCTTCAGTGGTGCACATCCATTAGTGCGAGTATGTAAAGAAGCTTCAATCAACCACGATGCAATTGCGGGATCCGCAACAGAAATATATAGCCCCTGGCTGTAAACTCCTTTTGTACCTGTTTCGCTGAGCACGCCCCAATCAATAAAAGAGCGCAGCACGCGACGGGTCGCACGGGCTACCGTCTCCCGTTCACCGTACTGCTCCCGTAGCCGGCGTTGAATGTGTACCGCGGTCGCGGAACCTTGGAGTTTCAGGAAGCGACCCACGTGGCTTGCCACTGACGCCCAGAACGGGTAGACAGCCATGACCATTCCCCAGTGAACCGCTAAGCGGTCTGCGCGAGGAACACGCTTTAGCAGTTCCAGACCGTCAACGCGTAGGGCCTCGAGTTCATGAGGGACATTGAGCCAAACCCTCATCAGGATCGTGATAATCTTCTCGCGGTTACCGCGCTCGGCCTGGCCACCAATAGACACCTTATCCTTTAGGAGTTCCTGTAAAGCATCATTGATAGCCGATTTATCATTGCCCGCCAGGACGAGGTTCGCGGTCACTTCCAGCCACTCCAGGCGAACTCGCTGACTGAAACCAATTTGATTTAAGCGGCTGTTCATGCGTCCATCCTTTCGATCCGGACAAACGGAACGATAAGCTCCTCGACGGAAATACCGCCGTGACTGACAAGACGTTCCCCTGCGCGGACAAACGCCTGCCGGGGCGGGGCAATGAGAGGAAGGCAGGTATCCGGCAAGCCTACTGGTTCCCATGCTAAAGCTGCAGGAAAGCGCTCCTTGACCTTGTCCCGCAGAAGCTGATCGGAATAGATACGCACCCGCTCGCCGCGCAGGTCGGCGACCGCGCCTTCAGCAGGACAGCCGCAGCCCTCAGCTTCAATATTACCGTGGTCGGAAGTCAAGAAAACATGAAAACCTCGACCCAGCAGGAGATCCAAAAGCTCAGTCGTGTAGGGTTGCTGCGCCCACTGGCGGACTTGATTATGCATGCCGGCGGTCCCCAGTTCCATGCCATGCATAATTTTGTCCACCTTGTCGACAACCAGACCGGCAACTCTCGTCCTGGGATGGGAGATTAGTTCCTCGATAGGCTCCAGGCTGCCGTCCCCCAACCCCCTGGCGTAAACAACCTCTTGTGGCGTAAGGCCTTGATCCGCCCAGAACCGCGTCCATAGGGCCTGTTCTTGATTGGTGGTCTGGAGGCTGTTCGGGAAAAAGAGGGGAGGCTTGCCAGCGAAAGCTGCCTGGCGCGAGACCGAAGTGAGCGACGGAATCCAGGCAAAGATGGCGTTTTCACGCCAGCGGAGATTGGGTCGTCTTATTTCCAGCGCCTCTCGAACAACCATCCACTGGTCAAGAGAAAGCCCATCAACCACGAGCAGAGCGATCTTGACTGGTGGTGATGCGTAGTGAGGACTGAGTAATGAGCGGGCGAGGAAGCGTGGAACGTGGTGGAGCATCACGGGCGGAGTGGCCGGAAGGTTGATCAATCCGGCGTACCGCTTTACCACCCAAGACAAAAACCGCTTATCGACCAATTCTGTTAGCGGGGTTACGTGTTCTTCGCATCCGGCAGGAAGCTCTCTATCGCTCATCACTTTCTTGAGTTCCGCCCACCCACGGGCAAAATGGAGCCACTCCCCGTGTCTAGCGTCTCCGGCCGGAATGGAGGACTGAAGATTTTCGATGAGCTTTTTCAAGCGGTAGCGTTTGGCTTCAGCTTGATCGGTTTGGACACCTATGCTCACCCAGATCCTGGCAAGCGTATCCGCATGCTCATGGGATACGGAGTGCAAAAGCCCCTCCACGAACAGATTGTCCACGTAAACCCGAATATCAGGGTGGTCAAAGGGCAGAGCGAGGGGGCCATCAATGGCAAAACCGTACGGCTTTTTGTCCTCTTGCACAACACTTTCCTTTTTTCCTGCCATGTGGTCAAGAAAGGCCGGCCACCGCTCCTGCAGGAAGGCAAAGAAAGCCTCCCGGTCCGGGACGAGAGTTTCCAGCGGCCAGTCGTCAAAGGTCTTGTTTTGGCGTAGAAGTTGGATGAAGCGTTGGTCGAGAATACCCGGTATGCGCTGGCTACGATAATGGCGCCGCAGCAGCACACGGAGCAGGTCGGAGGGCTGCTTGATGAGTTCGGACGCGATTTCGAAGACGTGCCAGAGAACAAACTCCTTCGTGGCGTTGTCCCCGAGATGTCCAGGCGCGTGTCGCTTTTGGGCCGCATACAAGGCATCCAGGTCACCCCTGTCCAAAGCTGTTACCACGGGGTAGCTGAGATCAGGAAATATGTCGCCAAGGCTGAAAGAAAGCCTGCGGCCCGCCTGCAGCAGGTCAAAAGGCAAAGAACTCAAGTCGCTGGCCTGGGCTCGCAATATAACCACGAGGTCCGTCTGTTCGCCCCGATCCCAGCGGGAGCGAAACTTCGATTCGTAGGCATAGCGGAAAGCGACGTGATCTTCAAAGGTAATCAGCTCAAAGCCCCGCTCCCGAATGCTTTCGAGAATTCTTTCCTCCAGCAGAAGAGCGTCCGGGTCGGCCACCAGAGTGAGCCGTATGACCCCGGGGGTAAAGCATTGGAGAATCTCGTCGCGCCAGCCGCTCATGCGCCATCCTCCACTCTAATCATTAGTAACGGCACCATCTCAGGATAGGCTTGGGCTCTATGTTCCATTTGCTCCTGAAAGTTTTGTTCTTCCCGGGCAAGGAGGTTCAGGCGGTAACTACGGACCTGCGCCAGGCCGATTCTTTGGATGGCTTTGCGCCGTGCCGCAAAGGCGTATTCTGCTTTCTCGCGCTCGCGGGCGATGCGAGCCCGGTGTTCTTGCATGAGCGCCTCATAAATGGGCTTCCCGTGTTCCCCGGCTGCCTCTCGCAGTCGCGCAAAGGCATCTTGCGATAATTTGCCGTCAAGCACAGAGCGGACGTTTGGGTCAGTTACCATCAATTGATCCCAGATGTGCCTGGCCGTAGCGATGTAAACCTTGCCGCTGTCGGCCAGGAAAAGCGGCATGACGCTCCTGCGGTTCCACACCGAAGTTGCGAGAGAGATCCGCCAAAGGGACCAGACCCCTTGAATTTCTGGGGCGAGTCCTGGAAGCATTACAACAGGAACCGGCTGCCCCGGAACAAAGCGGGGAAGACGCATCGCCAAACCTCTGACCTTCGGATCTTCGATGGTAAGATGGCGGGCGGCTGGAATTTCTTCGGCCTCTTTACCCGTGAAAACCACGCCCGGGTAAGTTTCGCCGTCAGGCCAGGTAAGGTCCCAGCTCCGGTCTTTCCTTTCGGCCCTGCCGCCATGAGCCTTCAGGTAGCTTACGGTCATGCGCTCTACCCAATGAGGTAAGGGATGGGTAAGAAGCCGTTGGGCTTCCACCGGGTCAAGATCTGCCGACGTTCCCAGTACCGATGCGGTCTCACGGGCATTTTTTACCTGTTCCCGAAGCTGTATCACCACGCTGTCTACAGTTTCCTCGACCTTATCGGGGTTGAGAATTGCCTCCACATACAGTTCATCGAACATGGGACTAGCCTCAGCCGAATCAAGAACATCACCGGTCTTGTCGATGCCAAACTCCTCGAAAATGACCGCCAGCTTCTGCTCCAGGACCTCCCGCACCCGGTGTTCAACAGAATGCTCAAATACGAAGTTGACCGCGCGTACCGTATGCGTCTGGCCGATGCGGTCCACCCGGCCGATCCGCTGCTCGAGCCGCATCGGGTTCCAGGGAATATCATAGTTGATTACCACATGGCAGAACTGGAGGTTTAAGCCTTCCCCGCCAGCGTCCGTGGAAATGAGGATGCGCGCCTCGCGGGCAAACGCTTCCTGCACCCGTTTCCGCTCCTCCAGATCCATGGAGCCATTAAGACAGGCTACCGCGAACCCTCGCTCACTGAGGAACTGCCGCAGCATCTCCTGCGTGGGCACGAACTCGGTGAACACCAGCACCTTTAGGTCCGGGTTACCTTCCTCAGCCTGAAGGCGGTATATCCAATCAAGTAGAGCTTCAGCCTTGGCGTCGGGTCCGGTCTGTTCGCACCTGGCCGCAGATTCCAAAAGCATTTTCACCTCAGCGCGCTCATTCTTGAGAGCTTTGAGGCGGGTATATAGCAGCGTTTCCAGCTGCTCCTGGCCGTCCAGTTCGGCCCATTCCTCTTCGGAAAAGGAAAAAAGGGTTAATTGTTCCCGGGGGACGACAAGCGCTTCCAGCCGCTTTTCCAGCGTCGTGCGGATGGCCCTCGTGCTGGACACCACCAGGCGCTGCATCAAGATCATCAGGAAGCCGATATAGTTTCGCTTCTCCCGCATAGCCTGGTTGTATCTTTCACGAACATACTCCGTAACAGCCTCATAAAGAAGTTGCTGATCACGATGACGCTCCTCCCAGGCAACCGGAACAAGCTGGGTGCGCCGGGGCTTGAACAGCGGTTTTCCTTCAGCGTCGATAGCGCGGCGTTTCTCAGTCCGAATGACATACGGCTGGACCCGCTCCCGCGTAACGCTATTGATGTCCGGAAATGCCTGGGCATCAAGAAGGGATACCAAGCGGTAAAAGGCGTCGGTCTTACCCTGGTGGGGAGTGGCCGAAAGAAGCAGGAGATACGGTGCTGCTTCGGCCAAGCCCTGGCCCAGCTTGAAACGGGCTACCTGGTCAGTGCTCCCGCCCAGGCGGTGCGCTTCGTCCACGACGACCAGGTCCCAGCCTGCGGAGATCAGGTCCTCGAACCGCTCGCGGTTGTACTCGCCCACCTGGGCCGCACTCCAGCCACGGCGCTTGTCCAGGGGCTTGACCGCGTCCATTGGTACGACCACCTGGGAGAACATCGTCCACGGGTTGCGGGTCCCGGGTTGCGAATTTTCCGGACCCGGGGCTCGCAGCTCGGGACTCGTGACCACCGAAAGGCGGCTCAGCGTCTTGATGTCGTCTGGCAGGATGAGTTGAAAAAGTTCATTGAAGTGGGTTCGCATTTCTGCCACCCACTGGCTCACCAGTCCCTTCGGGGCGATCACCAGTGTCCGTTTCACCAGCCCCCGCAGCTTAAGCTCCCGCATGATCAGCCCGGCCTCAATGGTCTTACCCAGGCCCACTTCATCCGCCAGGAGGTAACGCACCCGGTCATTAGAGATGGCGCGGGACAGGGCCCGGATCTGGTGCGGCAGCGGAATGACGGAGGACTCTATGGGCGCGAGCAAAACGTCCTGGGCCAGTGCCTCGGCCACCCGTGCCGCGGCAGCCACGTAGGCAATATCGTATGGCGAGCCGGTACCGGCGCTCTCCAAAGGCTTGAGCCTGGAAGCCGGGACGCGGACCACGGAATCACTGCCGGGCAGCCAGACGCGGCAGAAAACCTCATCCCAGAGGCTCTCCACCTCAATGATCTTGCCAGCCTCGCCTCTATTTTGCAGCCACACCCATTCTCCGTGTCTGTGGATCAAGAAAAGTTCCTCCAGCTTTCTGGTATCATCAATACGCCGCTGGTAATATCCCTAACCGATCTAACATTCTGTGACTATTGCCAGCTTCACTTCCAGTCATTGAAAATTTTTCTTAAATCCAACGCTTTACCTTCGCAGGCAAGCCGGGCTGCTTCTGTCAGGATCTTAGCTCGGGTCGACAGAAAAGCTTCATAGTCGCTTTTGACCCGCGCCCGCCGCTCATCATCGGATAGCTTTTCATAGCCAATGGCAAGTTGTGCATAAGTATTACCAGACCCCGCGGACGGCGGAAATGATCCTATCGATACAGTCCTCAAAGTCCTTCTCGACTTCATGCTGCCACAATCGGATTACCGTCCATCCCAATTCACTGAGCTCTTGATGGTTTTTCAGATCACGCTCGCGGTTCTTGGAAATCTTTCCCTTCCAAAAGTCAGAAACCTTGTTCTCCCAGGACGAGAAATCGTAACCATGCCAGAAGTCACCGTCTACAAAGACCGCAACTTTGGCCTTGCCGAAGACGATATCCGGCTTGCCCGGAAGTTCTTTAACGTGTTTGCGGAACCGAAGCCCACGTCTATGGAGTTCGGAACGCACACGTTTCTCAAGTCCCGTGTCTTTCCCTTTGATGCGGGACATACAGTATTTTCGCTGTTGGGGTGTCAGGTTATCCGTCATCGTTTTAACCTTGATACAAGCTGAAAGCACGGACCATTTCCCTTCGACCGGGCAGATGCAGCTCGGGTGGCGGCGTGTTCAGCACAGTGAAATTTTGCGCCGTTCCCGGGCAGATCATCCTGAAATCACACTTCGAGCATTTCTGAGGATGCGGACGCATGGGGAAATCAGAGTTCAAAATTCCAGTGACAGCCCACTCGATATTGGCAAGTGCCGCATCCATTGCATCCGCGGTAATCGGCACCTGAATCCGCTGGTTGTCCTTCAATAGGTGAACGCTGCCGGTCCGGGCGTTTCGCCCCAACACCTGGTCGGCCGCACGGGCGTATAACTGGACCTGCAACGCTAATTCGGTCCAATCAAGTTCATTGTTTTCCTCCGGCTGTTCACCCCCCTCTATGGTCTTGAAATCGACGACCTCCGCCTGAAGGATGTTCCCCTCTTCGTCCTCATGAAGCAGTAAGTCTATAGAACCTGAGATCACACAATTAGAGGCGGGGATTTCGAACGCAGCCTCAACCTGCCGCTCCCGCTCAAAGTCATGGCCGTAGGACGATACATAATCCTTGGCTATTTCTATCGCCCGGTTTCTGGAGTTTTCATAGGCACCCGGCCGGTTTTCCGGGTCGCCGCTTGGGGGTACATGCTTCAGATGGAAAGTTCTCATAACGGTCTGTTCAACCTGTTCCTCCCCGGGTGGCGCGTCCGGATGGAGTTCGTGGAGCCTCTGGATGGACGTATGAACCGTCCTTCCATAGCCGAACATTTCCGGGACGACCGGATTGAGACCGTAACGCTCGCGGAACTGATAGCTCTTCGGGCATTGGAGGTAGTACCTGATCTCTGTGAAACTTGTCGGGTAATCGGCATCCTCGATGCGACGGCGCGGCGCGGCCTGGGCGAGACTCTGAGGCAAGCCCGTGGGATCTTGAACGACGGCGGGATGATCAGCGAGTTGGAGCGCGTAGGAAGAACGACGGGCGATGCGCCTGGCTGACGGAAGAATCTCGGCACCGGTCACGTAAAGGTAGCGCTCGGCGCGTGTCACCGCCGTATAAAAAAGCCGGGCTTCTTCATCGAGAGTGCTTTGATACGCGCCGCGATTGACAGCCGTCGACATGACACCTTGGGGCAGCCACCCCGAGTAACTGCTTCTCTTCTTCGGAAATCTTTGCGCCTCAACATCGACGATAAATACGCATGGGAATTCCAGCCCTTTCATTTTGTGCACGGTAGAAACTGTCACGGTGTCCGGGCGCTGGAGTACGTCATCGGTGGAAACATCGTAGCCCGTCTCTGCGGCGTTTTGAAGAAAATTGAGCACCTCGGAGAACCGCTGGGTTGAATCAACGCTCATATAGACGGTTTCAACGTCTAAAATCATGCGACTGAAAAGCCCGATATCCCTCATAACATCATCGGCGAAATTCGTCCGAGCGATATTGAATGCTTCCAACAGATCATAGACAAGTTGCTGTGGATACAGCCGAATACGGGTGGAACCGTGAGGATGATGTATTCGCCAGCCCCAGTCCGCCAAGACGCGGACCAGAGCATTGAAGTCCGCATCCGGATATACAGGAAGCACCTCGTTATCGAAATACCGCCTAACCGTGTTCCGATCCGGAGATGCGTTGCGTAGCAGCTCGAACGTACTTCTCAACACGCTGACTTGAGGGCGGTCGAATGGGCCGCCGCCTGCTTCCAAACTATAAGGGATTCCAAGTTGCGCAAGGGCCTTCGTAAAAGGAGTGTGCCGAGGTGGTATGCCTTGGCGGCTTTCCCAAATCGACCCACGCGTGGAGCGCATCAAGACGGCGAAATCGGCAGGTGTCAGCCCCCTCACGCCGCCGTTGTCATCATACGCGGTTCCCAGCAGATCCCGGATTCTCCCGGCTACCCAATCCGCCTCGGAGTTCCTGTCTGGAAACCAAAGCACCCTGAAATCCTGCGGGGTTCGATTAAAGACGGCGGACGGATTCTTCGGTATCCGACTCGGCCCTAATGTCGCCGCTGCGAACGCATCTGAAGCCTGTACAATCGGTTCTGTGCTGCGGAAGTTCTGGGACAGAGTATGAACGCTGCAGCCGGGATATCTTTGTCGGAACTCCAGGATGTTACTGACGTCCGCGCCCCGCCAGGCATAGATGGACTGGTCATCATCGCCCACCACGAACAGACTCTCTGAGCGTTCATGGAGCAAACGGATTAATTCCTCCTGGCATGGGTTCACGTCTTGGTATTCATCCACCATGAGATGGCGCAACCGCCCGATGCCGTTTTCTACACCCACCTCGTTATTTCGGACCGCCTCAACCACATTCCGGATCATGAGTGAGAAATCGATGTATTGGTCTGCAAGAAGACTATTCCGCAAACGAATAAGCAATTCACCGATTTCCGCGTCTTCGGATGCAACGGCGTTGAAGTCCAGGAGTTCGTCGTTGGCCGTCTTCCATGCGTCGGACACCTGCTTTATAGTTTCGAAATACCTGTCTTGAGCACGGCTGCGAAAGTTCCTAAGACCGAGCTGCGTGTATCTGGATATTAGGTACAGCTTAAGTCTGTTCTCATCAAGCACGTCGTATTGGCGGTACGTTGCGTCCATGTCACCGAGAACATGTTGACAGTAGGAATGAATGGTTCCGATATACATTGCTCCCATCAAGGTGGGATCCAAACCCGCCGCCGTCAAGGCTTGTGAAACGCGCCGCTTGATAGATTCAGCCGCTTTCTCCGTGAATGTGAAGGCCACGATGCCTTCCGGTGGTTCACCACCCGCAAGGAGTCTAGCTATCCGATAGGCAAGCGTCCTCGACTTTCCCGATCCGGCGCAAGCCAAGCATAAGACTTCCCTTGCAAGATCACAGGCCGCGGCACGCTGTTCGTCCGTCAACTGGCCTCTCATGACATGGTCGATGCACATCTTTTAATCATTCCCTTTCGCTTATTATCAAGACTTGACGTTCCCGTAACTGGAAAGAAACTTCTTGATACTTACCGCATGAGCCTTGATGAAGGGGGGCGGCAGTGCATTTCCTATCATTAAGGCCACAGCGGACTTGTTGTCGGTCGTCGGAAACTTGTAGCGTCTCGGAAAGCCCTGCAGGAGTGCCGCCTCACGCATAGTTATCGCGCGATCCTCCTCCGGATGAAGGAACCGTCCTTTGGACGGATTAAAGCAGCCGCTGGTTATCGTTGGAGCCACGTCTTCCCACGCCATGCGGCCGTAAACGTCTTTAAACCCGTTGCAGCGCCTGTGACACTCTAGTTGATATTCATCCGGTAGGTCGGTGCGGCTTCCGCCGTTCTTGGGTATCCGCCGGATTAACTCCATCACTTTCTGGGTGCGGCGCTCGGGGATGTCATGAACGGGGTCGCCGCTCTCACCCGCTTTCGGCAGTCCGCCTATCGCGTCACGCACCGTTTTCATTCTCTGGGCTGGATCGACGAACGGAATCTCCGCGCCAAAACCGGCCAGATAAACCAGTCGGTATCTGCGTTGCGGCACCCCGTATTCCGCCGCGTTAAGAATGCGATGGTGACCGATGTATCCGACCTCTTTCATCCGATTACAAAAGGCGGCGAACCTTTCGTCACCCGCCAACCCCGGCACATTCTCCATCATTACGGCGCGTGGAAGAAGGGCCTCAACGAACCGCAGGAATTCAAACAGCAGGTCGTTGCGCGGGTCCTCAATCAACAGGGCTCCGTTCAAATTCCGCATCGTTGAAAAGCCCTGACACGGGGGACACCCGGCGAGGAGATCAAGCCGCCCTTTTTCTAACCCCAACGCGGCGGCAAGGTCGGAGGGTGCCAGATCACAAATATCTATTTCCCATACCCTCACTTCCCGGTGGTTGGCTCTATAGGTTTTAACGGACAAGGGATCGATATCTACGGCACCCAGCACCCGGAATCCGGCTTTCTTCAACCCCACGGTAAGTCCACCGCATCCACAAAAGAGATCGATAGCCGATGGCTTGTAGAGGTATTTTTTGTCTTGGTCTTCTTTTTCTTTACGTCCCATTGGGGTGTCCCCCTTTTTCTTGGAACTACTGGTCCTCCCAAGAAGCAATAGGCCGATGTTTCGTCCTTTTGGTTTTTATAGTCACTACTATCGCTTAAACCAGGAACACCCTATACTAAACACATGGAATCCTTTAGTTTAGGCCGCAATCCCCGATGTCCAACGAATTGAGTGTTGGCGGGACTATAGAGAAACCTCAATATTTGCCTGCCTTAGGTTCAATAATCTTTTCTAGCTTTCACCACCTGTTCTGGTGAGCGCCTGGTCGTACCACATAAGAAGTTTGGGGTCCTCCTGGAGGACGTTCTCGGGGATCTTGCGCGCCACGGCGATGATGGTGGCGTAGTCGCGCTGCTGCCAGGCCTTTTTGAATCCGGCGCGGACGGCCTCCAGGCGGAACACCTTGAGGCGCTTCTGCTTGGATTCGCGATACTCCTCGAGCTCGCGCAACAAAGCCCGCTGGCGCAGCTTCTCCGGGTCGCCGGCTTTGTTCGAGTCGGGCACGTCTAGTGGCCCCTGGCCTTGCCGCAGTGCTTCCTTGATCTTTAGCAGGTAGCCCACGCGGTCATCCACAATGGTACCGCTGCTCTGCGCATTGTGGGTGGTAAGCATGTAAACCAGCTCAAGGCTCTCATCTGCCTGATCGGAGGATATGGTTTGCTCTGTTCCTTTCCTCGGAGATCGTTATTGCGCCTCGGACTTCTTCTATGCTACATCCACCAGCCGTACTCTCTTCCACCAAAGGTAGTATCAATCCCTCCATTTGGAGGGGCTGACAAACTGCGCCATGAGTTGTGCTCAGAAGACTCAAGGTCAGCAACCGTGAGTTGGAAAACGATCTCCGCACCAATCCTAACCTTGTCGAAACGCACAACCCGATTCGGATAGTCCGGTCCTCCCATCTGTGCCGTTGGTAAACATAGACGCCAGCGGTCGGTGTAATGTCCGTAGTCATCGCCTCTATAGACGAATGGACGGATATGTTGGACGCCGAGAGTCAGCTGAATCACAACTATCTCGTTATCACGTGCTTGATTTCCAAAGAATCTTGCTATGTCGTCTGTCAATTCGAGCTGGTTACGGGATCCGCCTTGCATGGCCCCCGCCTCGATCCATAGGGTGGTCGCGCTTGGATTGAACATCGGTTTATCCTCCTCTAGCTTTTATGCCCCTTGGCCGCTCCGCATAAGAGCCTGATCGAACCACATCAGTAGCTTTGCATCCTCCTGGAGGACATTTTCGGGAATCTTGCGGGCCACGGTGATGATGGTGGCGTAGGCGCGCTCCTGCCAGGCCTTTTTGAACCCGGCGCGGACGGCCTCCAGGCGGAAGACCTTCAGGCGCTTCTGGCTAGAGGTCCGGTACTCCTCGAACTCCTTGAGTAAGGAGCGTTCACGTAGCTTCTCCAGGTCACCGGCCTTGTTAGGGTCGGGCACGTACCAGTGGTCCTTGGCCTTGGCCCGAAGTTCCGGTGCGTCCTTCGGCAGGTTGCGCAACTCCTTGAAGTTGGTGGAGAGGTAGCTGTGAATTTGGCTCGGCACTTCGCCGTTGCCGTCATAACGGAGGAAGTTCTGCTCCAGCAGTTCGGAAAGCTCCAGCGGCTTTTCGTACTTCTGCCAGCCGCCTTGGGTTTCCCGCATGAACTGGGGCTGGAGTTCCTGGAAGGTCTGCGGCTTTTTGACGATTTGCTGCTTGAGCCATTGGATGGCTGATGCTTCGTCGGAAACGAAGAGGTCAAGCTGCAGCGGTTCACGCGATGTCATGCGTTTACGTTCGTATTCAGCCACCTGATCCGGGAGGAAGTACATACCATCACGCTCGGGGAAGCGTTGGGCCAGTCCCTGATAAAAGTCGCCTGCTGAGAGGGGCACGCAGACTCTGCGCTGAACGTGGAACGCCACCATACGGTCGAACAACAAGACCTGTTGCCTCTCCGTAATCATTTGTCCCAGCCCGCTCTTGACTATGAACACGGGAAGTTTCCGAAGGTGTGTTCGGATGAAATCCCACACCCCTTCTTCGGTTCCAGCCTGGAGTTGGAAACGCTTTTCGAGACCACCGTTCGGTTTGTAGGCGGAGATGACAAGGTCCTTGTTAACTGCCTTGGCATACATCTGCTTCTTGGTCCTCATCCCCTTATCGAGCACGCTGACATCAGCGATGATGAAACCGGCCCGACCCAAGGCTTCCTGAATTGCGGTCCAAACTGCGTTCTTGGAATTATGAAACTCAACCGTGACCCACCGGCCCGGCTTGAGGACGCGATAGACCTGTTTAAGGCAGTCCGTCATCATGTTCGTGTAAACCGCTAGGTCTTTGCGTTGCCTTCCACTGACAACAGCATCTTCATCCGAGTTTGTGAATACCCGAAGCCACGCCTCCCACAGGAAATTTAGCTCGGCGTAGGGCAAGTTGTCGCCGAAGGGAGGATCGATGAAAACATAATCAACCGAATTCTCCGGGATCAGTACTGAGGCAAGAGATTGCGTTGTTATGGCTATCGAAGAACCTCCCTTTGGAATAGCGTCGCCAAATCTCTTGATCTTGCCAGCCAACACATAGGTCGGACTCGGTTCACTAACAGTCGAGCCGATGTAGAGTGTACCGCTCAAAGCGCGGTTAACCTGGGAATAGGCATTCTTCAGGAACCTATTTCGACGCGTAAAGCTCACGACTACGCTCTGTAAAGTGAACCGCCAGAGCCGCTTCATTTCGTCTGTGGGCAGGTCATCAGCCATTTGCCAGAGCAGAGAGAACGCAACGAGCTGGCGCGGCAGATGAAAATCGTATACCCTGCTGATACCCTCGTGATATCCCCGATATAAGTCTCCCCATTCTTCCCCTTCCCGTACGAACATCATCAACTCCGTCGGGTAATCGATGGACTCGATCAACCTTTCGATTTTCTCAAGGGCCGCGAGATCGTTCTTGTCGGGCTTCTTGCTCTTTTTCGTTCCTTGATGCTGGTATCGGATTTCCACTGGACGCAACACCTGACGCGTCCGGGTAGCCTTTATCGCCTTGTCGTAGTAAGTAGTTGTACGTCTGACGAGATCGCGTTTAGACACCTTTGCAGCGCAATGAGGGCAGGTAGGCTGATCGGCTAACGTTCCTGATTCTTCGTCCCAGGCCAAGTCCCAAAACTCAAGTTCGCCAGCACAATGGGGACAGGAAAAGATTTCTGACCAGATGGTGAAGTCAATCGGACAAATCGCGCTGGTGTTGGGGTCCCGTGTCTCGTACATCCATCCGTATTCGGCGTTGAATTTGTCCAGAAACTTCTTGGCAAGTCGAGCGAAATCTTTGGCATCAGCGGTCAGGTTATATCCAGCGGCAATTAACGTGGCTGCTGGTGACAAGTCGTTCAATATGGCGGGCCGCACTCCCAGTTTAGAGATCGGCCTCCAAACCATCCTACCATTCTCATCCAACTCTTGTTGTAAGATCGTACCGTCCTGGTCCACTCGATAGCCCAGGGATTCCACCGCGGCCTGATCACCACATAGCTGCGCCGCCACGCCCGTCATTCCCGTCCCACAAAACCCATCAAAAACAATATCTCCCGGTTCGGTATAATGGAGAATGTACCGCATAATGGCCTTGTGTGGCACCTTGGTATGGTAGGAGTGGGCGTTGTAGATTGGGTCATTCTTGCCTTCGCTCACATCCGCGGCAAACGGCTCACGCCGATAATTGTCCGTCGCTGGATTGTACGGCTTCCCATAGTGCCTGATAAAATCCTCGATAAACGGGTTGGGGCAGGCGGTGTAGTACGGCGGGTCGGATAGGACGAGGATGTCCTCGTCGTTCCCAATCGGGAAGCCTTCGATCTTACGGAACTCCGGGTCCTTCAGCTTCTCGCGCAGCTTCTCCAGGAAATACTCCCGGCGCTTGTCGTCGCTCTCAAAGGTCATCCCCAGGCATTCCACCGGGTCCTGCGGCTTAACGGAAGGCTGCGTTGCAAATAGGTTCTGTTCCAGATACTCCTTAGCCATATCTACCGCCCCTATTCGAGTATAATGCGCACCTTGCCAGGCTCTTTGCCCCTGGTGAGTTCGTCCAGGTATTCCTCAAATCGCTTCTTTATCTCTGCCGGGGTGACCGGTGAGCCGCCGGATAGTAGCGCCGCGCGCAGGTCGGCAGTCCTGACCGGTACCTTGAGCAGCCCGGAGAGCACCTCCTGCAGGGCATGGATGAAATCCTGGTCAAGGTCGTCCGGTAGGGAGCGCTTTTTGATGAAGTTGTTTACCAGCTTCCGCGGCTCAGGTTTAAGCAGATCCAGGTTGGCCCGCGTGGTCGGGTCCTCCAGGTTGGCAAGCAGCGTCTGGGTCCAGTTCTCTACCAGCTGGTCGAGCTCCTCGTCCAGAGCGTCCAGGACCGAGCTTGCCGGCGCTGCCGGCGGTTCTGCGGCAGGCTTGTAGTTGCAGTGCGGGCAGACGGGCGAGGCGTCCAGCTCCTGCTCGGTGAGCACGAAGCAACTCTTTAGAACTGCCAGGCGGTTTTGGAAGTCCGTCAGGTGTTGGCGAGGCATGAGGTCGATGGTGGAGAGTTTTTGCAGCGTTTTCAGGCGTTTATCCCCCATGAGCTTGGCCTTGCGCTGGTCCTCGTTGACGCCCAACCGCGCCCTGGTGTGCAGGCTTAGATATGTTTGTAGATAGGCCCTCTTCAGATCGGTAAGCTTGCGCTGAATTTCCTGGCGGAAGGCTGCCGCGCCACGCTTGGCCGGGTCGCTGATGTGTCCGAGGACATCTTCGCGCACCGCCTTTACTCTATCGATCCACTCATGCCCGCCGGGCAGGACCGCCTCCGCCGTGGCAAGATATGCCGCCGTGACCCCGAGGTCGGTTATCAGTTCCTGGAGGGAATCGATCTCTGCCAGGGCCTGAAGCCCGTCGCGATGGCCGCTTACCTCCCGGGCTTCGTAGCGGAAGTTCTTGAGCTTACCGGGAGATGTATAGGCCTGAAGTGATTCCAGAAAGGTCTTAGTGTCATTAAGCTGGGAGAGCAGCTTCTGGGCTTCACTCTCGGCCAGCAAACTCCGGCCCCAGAAAAACAGGCCTTTTTGCACGCTCTGCTGAACAAGTACCAACCTTTCCACCGTGCTGGTTATTGCTTTCTGCAGCTCGTGAACGGGTTCTTCTTTCCCCTGGGTGACCAGCTGCGCCATGCCCGGTATGAGCCCGAGCAGCTCGAACAGAGCCTTGAGCGCGGGCAGGTTCCAATCTTTAGGCCGCTCGATGTGCTTGAACTGGGTCAGTTCCTCGATGCTGGTCCCGGCCAGTTGGGGCAGCCCGGTGGCGTCAAACTTCTTACCCGCAATGGAAAGTACCAGTTCGCCTGCATAAACCATTGCCGCCATAACCACCACGGCCCATTCTGGTTCCAGACGCAAGGTCTGCGGGGCCAGGTATTCCACTCCCAGGACGTCTTGGATCAGTTCGGAACGGTTGACCACCTGGCCAGGGCCCTTCTTGTTCATCACATCCAGGATATAGCAGGCGTATTGCGACCGTGATGGATCCAGCCTGTCGCCGTCAAGAAGCTCCAGGGCATCCAACACCGCGGTTGCTTGTTTGGTTGGCTTTTGCCCGGCAATGGCGCGCAGAGCGTCTTGGGCAGCCTGGGCCCGGTTGGCTCCGGTAATAAGCACCGAGAAGCAGGGGTAAAGAGGAGCCTGCTCCTGGAAATGTGCCCCGAGGCAAATTCCGGCGATGGTGTTGATGAGATCACGAAAATTAATCCGCTCGCTGGGGGCAATACCGGAAAGCTCGCGGATGGATTTACCCTTGGCCCAATCACCCAGGGGCTTGGTCCGCCCCTGGTAGCTCACCTCGAAGGCGTCGAACATGTTCTGCTGCAGCCACTGCACCAGTTCCCGCAGGAAGGCCGACGCTTTGGATTCATAAGTGGACTTGGCCTGCCCCGAGGCGGTGGAAGCGAGATCTATGGCTGCGGCATAGTTCCGCAGGGCTGTCTGAAAGGCTTCGTCCTTGTGTGCCAGACGAAAGAATACCTCGTCAGGCTTCTTTTCGTCCTTGAAGTGCGGCGCATCAAAGGGCTGGAGGAAATAGAGGTAAAAGTCACGCGGCGGGACGGCGGTAGAGCGCTCATTGGGCGCGCCGAAAAAGAGATACCCCTGGCGCGCCGCCTTCCGCTCCAGCCATTCCAGCTCGTGTTGCCAGATTTTATAGCCGGTGACATAGGTATGGTCGGTACACTCCATTACCCGTTTCAGCGCCTCGTAATAATAGCGGTCCAACTGGGAATCATCCAGGCTATCGGCGCGTTTTTCGATCAGGGCGTCGAAGTCGTCTGTTTTCTTCAGGTCAAGGTAATACTGGCGGTTGTCCGGGTTCGATGAGATGAACTGGCCACTAACCGTCTTGTGGATTTCCCGCAGGACAGTTTCCACCTGGGAAAGTAAATCGTCGGCCGGGTCGCCGCCCAGGTCCTCGATACCGGGCTGGTAAAGGCAGAGGCTGTCGCGCAGTTCTTCTGCCGTGGCCCCCAGGGGGGCGTAGATATCCCCTGTAGTCAGCCGGTGGACGGAAAGGGCGTGGATCAGCCGCAAGGCCATGGGTTTGTAGGCAGGCCGGGTAAAGGACTGCTGGATGCGGGCCTCCAGCACCTGGCTGCAGTCGATGACCGCCTTGATCTCCGGTAAGGCACGGAAGGACGCGTTTTCGGATAAATTGGTCCAGTAACTGTCGTAGGCGATTAACCCCGGCTGGTCGTCCGGGACATCCTGGTCGAGCAACTTCTTCATGGACAAGGAGATGGTCTTCAGCACCTCGCGTTTCTCCACCACCGTGACCCGCTCAAAGGTATCAATGTAATCGGGGTGTACCGGGAAGAGATGGACGAACTCGTCCAGCCGTTCATTCATGCGCCCGTAATACTTGGTAAAAGGGGTCAGGTACTCGCGGATCTTTACCTGCTGCTCGCCCGTCTTCTTGAGCAGCCGCTCGGAAACCACGTACTTGACGTCGTTGCGGGCGATGAGGATCTGGTCGAAACGGTCCTTAACGCGGCGGATACTGTCTGCCACGAAGGCAAAGCGGGGGCTGTCGAAGATGGCCTCCTGCACGCCGGCGATAAATCTAAAGCGCAGGTCCCGGCAGACTTCGCCGATCTCCCGCAGGAAGTTCAGGTCGAGGATGAGTTCCTGATCTTTGCGGCTGCGGAGGTAGTCGAGCAATTCATCTACCGCCAGGAGCAGGCCATGGTCCGGGTATTCCTGGTGGAAAGCGGACATCATCTCCTCGAAGGCCCGCTTATTGTTGGTTATTTGAGCCGCTGATGGGAATGTGTAGGCCACCCCCATAGCTGCCAGGTGTTCCTCCAGTTCGGCCACAATGATGTCACGCAAGGACATGGTGGTCGCTCCGATTTCGGTGCGCACCACTTTGAACCGGCCGCCGATTTTAGCTGCCGCACCGGCCACCTGGCTGTTGCTAAGGTAAGCGGCCAGTTCCCCGTTCTCCGCTACGGCGGATATCACCGACATGAGATGAGACTTGCCGGTACCGTAGTTACCAACGATCATCAGCCCCTTGTTATCGACCGGCTGATCGAACTGAAGCTGGGGAATGACGAGGTTTATCAGCCGTTCAGCCATCTCCTTGGAGATGACATAGGTCTGAACAAGTTGCCGGGCAGCAGCAGCTTCGTCGGCTTCCCGCAATTGGACTACGGACTCGATCGGTTCAAACTGGATTAGGTCTCCATATTTCATAGGGTTCCCTCCATGCGGTTTTGCCATCACTTTCCACTCATCACTTCTGGCCTCTCCGGGCTTACGATGATGAAATCGCTGATTATATATCGCCGGTATTCAGGGTGTTCCGGCAGGGCATAGGTCAGATGACCATTGTTAACAGATCCGGTCCAGGCCACGACGAGCGTCTTGTTGCGTGAAAGTCCTTGAAGGAGCCGCAGAGGGTCCTGTTTGAGGGCGACATCAAACAGCAATTCAATGTTGTCGAGCAGGACGACGTCGCCGCCAGAAGCGTGCACGATCTCCGATAGCAGGCGGGGAAGTTGCAGTGCCCGCTGGCGCTCGGTAAGTTCGAGCATGCGGCGAGAAAGCTCAAGATTGACGTTGATCATGGGCGCACCCGTACGTTCGTGAATATCCTGAAGCGCGGTTGTTTTCCCCGCACCGGATGGTGCCGCTATGATGATCAGGCGCTGGTACAGCCCGGCAGCCTGATTGATTCCCGGCATAACCTGTTCGGCAAGGGGTGCCACCATTACAGTTCATCTCCAGAAGTGGTTACTCTTGCTTAAACATTAAAACCGACATGATGATCGTCTTTTCCAAGATGACTCTTCCCGCAAGGTCAACCCGAAGAAGAAGGCTGTCTCCTGCTTCCGACCCAAGAAACATGTTGATTTCTTTCGGTAGAGTCATCTGCCCCCGCGGACCCGCCCTGGGCGAGTAGACCTTTGTTCTTGCCAGGAGCAGAGCACCTGCCAGGAAAGATGGATTATGGCTTTTTTAACCAATTCGACAAAAATCCTCATAATCCTTCCTACCGCCCCGGCGGGAGTTGCTTTGGCAACATCAATTTTTAATTCTGCTGCTAACTGTTGCTGTTGTTGCGGAGGCAATGGCGCAAAGGCTTCCAAAAAGAGTTGTAACTCCATCTCAGGGAATCAGTCTTTGATGCGGCCTTGATAGCCCGCATAAGATGGAGCTCGAACATCATTTCATCATAGGGAAAATCTTGTCTTATTTCCTTTACCAAGCGATTATAATCGGCGGTGGTTATCCCTGTGGACTTAGCCGCCTAAAGGCGGGGGCATCTCATTCGCTACGCTCCCACCTCCTGAGCCTGGCCTGGCACTCCTGGTGGGGCAAACGTCTCCCTGAGTTTATCATCAATTTTAAAGCTTCGGCGGCACGGCGTGGGGTGACAATTGCGTGTGTGACAAGTTCATCCAGGATCCACAAGGTGCCGCGAATGCTAACGCCTTCTTTTTTAGCCACTTTCCGTAGCAGCTGATCGCCGGTGAGTAAGGTGGCCTTTAACTCCCTGGCCAGTACCAGAGCAAATAGGTCGTTGGAGGATACCCCGCGATGCTTTCTAACCAATGCTTGAACCTGGTGAATTTGCTCACCGGAAAATCCACGCTCCTGGAGACCCAAGCTCAGGAGATATACACCAGAAGGTTCGTCTAATTCCGCAATGATCACATCGGGGACAATGAACCTGTACGGGAGGAGAAAGACCTTAGCCAGTAGGCCGCCCTGGTATAGGTCTATCCAGATATTGGTGTCAGTAATGCAGGGTGAGGGGCAGTCCATGGTGCTTCGTTGCGATCTCCTCTCCCAGTTTGCCGTAAGGTATGCCAAGGAGTTCCGCTGCCCGCGTTTCAGAGATTACACCCTCCGCCAGGGCCTGGGCCACCATGCGGTCAAAGCGATAGCTGACTTCGGCGGGGAACTGGTCCCCTGGTTCCACCCGGTGCCAGCCGCGTGCTCGGAAATCACGGAAGTAGTGCGCGGCAGCCGCTTGAGAAAGGATTCCCAGGTCCATGGCCCGGTACAGCAAAGCCTGCATGCTCATCCCGTACTTGTGCTTGAGAAGGTGGAGTTCCAGGGGACCAATCCGGCATCGTTTCCTGCCTAGCTCCTCGTGTGCCCTTGCCGACGGCATCAGAAAAGCCCCAGCAAAGCGAAAGGCCGCTTTTTCCCCGTCCACGGGACTGACAGGCTTCAATACTAGATGCCCAAGCTCGTGGGCGATACTCAGCCGTTGACGGTCACCAGGGTACCCGGCATTTATAACAACGACCGGGATATAGTCATTGGCCATGGTTAAGCAAGCATCAAACCTTTGAGCCGCCTCTACCGGCACTACCAAAATACCGTGTTCTTCCAACACCTCCACCAGGTTTTCAATGGGGTCCAGACCCAAACCCCACGCCTGGCGCAAGTTCTCGGCAACCTTTTCCACTTCCTGTATTGACTCAATCTTTTCTTTCAGGCCCTCCGGTACCCTAAAGCTGGGACGGCCCGCCGGGAACAATAGCTCTTCAACTTCCAGATAGCGTTCAAGTTTCTCTTGAACTCGCGCCCACATGGCCATTTCAGTCTTCTTGCCCAGCGAGGTCCTTTTTCGGTAGGCCGGATCGGCAAGATTCACCGTGACCGGGCGCAGAAAATACTCCGTTTTTACTCCCAGGGCACGTGCCAGCCGAATTAAGACCTCCGAGCCCGGGGTATCAAGCCCCCGTTCATACTTGGAGATAGCCTGCGCGCTAACCCCAACCCGCTCGCTTAGTTCGCGCAGGCTCAACTGGGCAGCGGTACGCCCCCGCTTAATGCGTTCCCCGATCATCGCTTCACCTCCTGGTTTACATTATTCCACATTGGATCAAATTTGTAAACCGGAGATAGTAAATTTCTCTACAGCCCATCGCCCGCTTGCATGATACCGCCCAAACAGGCGCCCTCACCTGTATAGTTTTGCCCGGCAATACCAAGGATTGCCGGGCCCTTTTGTAGTAAGATGGATTAAAGAGCTTGCAAATTTACATTAATGTAATCTGCAGACGCTACCGCATGGGGAATCGGTAACCCATCTTCCTTTAAACCTTGAAGGTGCAGTTTTATGGCTTCAGCCATATTTTCTCTAGTTTCATGTGGTGTTTTACCAGTGGCGATACATCCTGGTAAGTCAGGTGAATAAGCGGAAAAGTTATCATTGGCCTTTTCGATAATAATTAAAAACCTTTGCGCCATATCTATTTCATCTCCTTTAATTTCGCCTGCTTTAAAATACTATTCAAAGTACCCGGTGCCAGGTCATCATTGGGATTGCCTGCTATAGTAACACGTCCCGGTTTAACAGGATGCTTAAACTGTCGATGACTACCCCTCTGGGTAACCAGGTGCCACCCATCCCGTTCTATTAATTTTATAATATCACGTACCTTCATGCCTGTTCAACCTTATATCCCCAACGGTTATAATGTATCCTTTCTGGATTAAACCGGTTGGCCGGGGGTTTTTGTTCGGCCGGGTGGCCGACGGCGACCAGGGACAGGGGTAATACATGATCGGGCAAGCCCAGCAGTTGCTGCAGGCCGGCTATCCTGTCTTCGCGGGGGTAAACACCCAGCCAGACGGTGCCTAACCCCATAGCCTGGGCGGCAATGAGGATATTTTCGGTGGCGGCGGCACAGTCAAGGACCCAGTAGCCTTTATGGGTTTCCAGCTGCAGGTCGCCGCAAACCAGGATGGCTGCCGGCGCTTCCTTCAGCATGTAGGAATAGGGGTGAATTTTAGGGATCTCATTTAGTACCTGGCGGTCGGTAATGACGATAAAGTGCCAGGGTTGCTGGTTCCCTGCCGACGGGGCACTCATGGCGGCTCTCAGTAATTTACTGATATCCCCTTCGGTTAAGGGTTCATTGGTATACTTGCGGATACTTCGGCGGCTAAGTATGGCTTCCATAGATTTTCCCTCCAGTACCCGAGTTTGGCGTTAAAATTTTCCATTCCTTATTTTGCAAGGGTTTAAAGGCTGTGGATAACTTCTGTAGTCCCTAAACCAAAATGCAGATCTTAAATCTAATCATATCAGGTATTCCATATAGCCATTTCCCTATTAGGGACTACATTTTTGGATATAAAGCCTCTGAGGCCTTGGTATTACTGGATATGGAAAAATATGTCGCCAAACTTGGACCAGTAATATTATTAAATCCCGGTAAGACTGCTTAACAGGCCTCTGATGCTTTTTCTAATAATAATATACCAGATTTAAGCAAGAAGAAAAAGTTGAATGGTGATTGATTCCCCGGGACTACCAGCGTGGCAGGCAAATCCCAGGGGATTTGTGCGGCAAAGGCTATTTAACTTGCCGGATCAGGCGACGATAATAGCGAAAGCAGGGTTTGGCAAAAGTTATAGTATACCAGCCAAGATCAATGATTACCTGGGCATCAGACTGCTCTGGGGCCACTGGCGGCCACGTGGGCCGGATACCAGTTGGGAAACCAGGCCGTAAAAACTCCGGCCAGAACCAGGGGGAGGTAACGCAAAACCAGCCATAAGTATTTTTGTCCTGGCATCAGGGCCATCCCCAGGGCCACTACCGCCATGAACAGGAAAGCTTCGCCCCAGACGGCGGTAATAATGGCGTTGGTCCGCAGGAAAAGGGGGTTGTTTGCCAGGCCGGCGGGGTAATTCCAGCGGGAATAGGCCGCCGTCAGGGGCTCTGCCGTCGCCAGGGTAGCCAGCCAGGCAGCCCCCAGGACCAGGTTGCCGCTGGAATCGGCAGCGGCAGCCGAAAGATTGTAGCCGGCCAGGACCAGCAGGCCGGTCACCAGGAAATAGACGGCGGTGATACTATCCATCCATGTGGGACGGTTATACAGCCGGCGGTAGAGCCAGATGGCCAGGGCTAAGACGGCCGGCGCCGCCCAGCCGGCCAAGGGGTTCAGGTTTAGGCCGGTTCCCAGCCAGTTGAGGGTCCAGGGCAGAAAGGCCACCGAAAGCCAGGCCATGCCGGGTATTGGAAGGGGTCCGGCCGGGCGCGCCGGGGCCGGTGCCGCTGTGCCTGTTGCCGGGCCGGAAAACAGCTCGTTCATCTGCATCATCAGGCTGAAATCACCGGTAACCCGGTAGAGGCCCTGCATCAGAGCCGCAGCTCCGTCCAGCTCTTCCCGAGCAATCTGCAGCCAGACATCGGCCGGAGCGTCGATGGTAGTCGTCGCTTCTGGAGAACGGCCCTCGAAGGCCTTACAGCGGCCGTTGGCGATAACCAGATAGTAATCGCCGCCGCCTTCACCATGCAAGTTGATCTGGAGTACGGCTTGCAGGTTACCGGCGGCGGCCGGGTTAAAGACGGCGGGCATCCCCAGGACGGCTTCCCGGCAGTTCTGGGGCAGGACTGCGGCGGCAGGGGCTCGTTCTGATGGAGAAGGGGTGGCCCCGCTATTCCCGGCAGGGCCTGCTGTTAAGGAATCACTTACCGGGGAGGGCTTACCTGCGGCAGCTATACCTTGCCCCGGGCTGGCCGGTGCTTCCCCGGCCTGGATGGTGCCCGGCCCGGGGGTAACCGGGTTTGTACTGGCAGCGGCGCCATTTTCCCCTGCCCCTGATAATGTGTCCGTATGCTCCTCTGCTTTGATCTGGCTGTCCCAGTAGGCATTGGCCATCTGGAGATACATTTCCACGGGCACCAGTTCCCGGGCCAGGGTGGCGGTAGTTTCCGTACTTAAATGCCCCTGGGCGACTATTTCTTTCCCTGCCTGGTGCAGGGCCGCAAAATACCAGTCGAAGGCCTGGGTGCCGTGGCGCAGGATCTCTCCCCCGGCGCAGAGGATGCTGGCCAGCAGCCTTTCCGGGCGGTCCTTGGTCAACTGGCGCAGATGCTCCTCCAGGGCGGAAAAATGCATCCGGTCCGGGAAACCACAGTTAGCTATTAGAACCATCCCGGAGTCGAAATCGTCCCCCCGGCCGGGATGGGTGTAGTGATCGCCGCTTTTAATGATATGGGGGTCGGCCAGGGGCAGGGTGCGTTCCAGCAACCGCTTTAAGCGCGCCGTCATGCCGTAATGGTACAGGGGTGTACCCAGGACCAGGATATCGGCTGCTTTGATCTTGGCCAGCACCGCCGGCATGTCGTCGCGAAAGACGCAGCGACCGGGAGTAGCAGTCCAGCAGGTAAAGCAACCGCGGCACTCGTTAATCTTCAGGTCGGTGACGTAAATAGTCTCAGTAGTCGCTCCCGCCTCGCGTGCCCCGGCCAGGTAGGGCTGCAACAAAAGGTCGGTATTACTTTCCCGGCCCCGGGGGCTGCCGTTAATTGCCAGCAGGTTGGTCATGAGGGTCTACCTTTCCTTTCAGTAAATTTGCTGTTATATTTTAACATAGCAGGCGGAGATTAAAAACCATTTCAGCAAATTTAATGATATATTAATAAACTGTTTACCGTAATTTAACACGCGGGGGCTATTCAATAACGAAAGCTACATACCCCGGGAAATTAGGGCTCAGGTGGCTGTTTACCGTAGCGTGATATATTTGGGAGTGGCTATATCTTCCAGTAGAAATTGGAGTCCCGGGCTTCCTCCCTATCCCGCATTTATTTTTATTCTCCGGCCAGACAGGTGCCGAGCAGGACGAAAAGGCCGCCGGTGACGGTATAAAGGCCAGGCCTTTCTCCCAGGAAGCCCGCGGCGATAATGGCCGCTATTGCTCCCTAATCCGCGAGTCCGTATGATTGCAGCAAAACATCCATGCTTTCTACCTACCCCACCCTGACGGACCATATCCGCGAGCCGGTATGATTTGTTGGGATACGGTTAACTCGGGTGAAGGCGCTACAACATATCCGCGAGTCGGTCTGATTATGTAGCAAAACCCCCTCCCCTTTTAGCATCCGGCCGCAACCTGGCATAGGATATGATAAACAGGCGGGGTCGAAAGGGGGGAACAGGAATGGATGATCTCAGCCGCTTCTTTGCTGTTATCGGGGCGGTCTTCGCGGCGGCTAAAGGTATTACCGACCAGTTTAAAGCCAGATGGCCCTGGCTGGGGGAACCGCTGGATAATCCCCAGGCCGAGAAAAAGCGAGAACTAAGGGTAATCATATTTAACGCCATTATCGCCGCCATCCTGGCCGGGATGGCCTCCATTGACGTCTTCGCCCTCCTGGGGCTGAACGTCTTCGCTGACCTCAAAGCTGCTTATCCTGCCCTTTATCTCTTAATCAATATGGCAACCGTAGGTCTGCTGTCGACCTTCGGCAGCCCCTTCCTGCATGAGATTCTGACGATCCTCATCGAATTCAAGGAACACCTTCGCCTGCGGAACCGCCAGGCGACGTTGCAGCCGCTACCGGTAAAGAAGAGTGGAACCAGCGGGGTCGAAAAATAAGTCTTACTGCAACTGGAAAGGAATGCGGACGGTAACTGCTCAGGGCATTACCATCTTAGCCGCCCCTGTGCCACCTGCTGTCAGGGTCATAAAAACCAGGCCGCTGTCGTATGAGCTTTTCTGGTATTGCTGTCAAGCGGACCGTCAGCTGGGCTGAGCAGACACCCATGCCGCCGCGGCGGCACCAGCAGAAGGATGAA
>DFYS01000170.1:1767-6317 GCA_002383405.1 Moorella sp. UBA4076 | reverse complement strand
AACCTGCTTCACCCCCGATACAGTAACATACTGATCGGCAGAACGTTATTTTCAGGGTAGTTACACCGCCTTTATTCTCTGCCCGTTCTATCTGAGCGGCATAAGTGTCGGCCACTACCAAAGTTTAGCATCCTTTCTGCTGTGGGTGGTGCTGTTCCAGAAGTAAACGTCGAAATGGCCGGGGAAATTATTGTCCGGGATCGTTTCCACACTGTGGGGCTGGCCGGCCATGGAGGCCGCCAGGATGCGATCCCCGACCTGGAGCAATATCGCCCGCGTATCCCAGGACCAGCGGCCGTTAAAGATTTGTTTCATAGTGACCGTATCGGCTTTTTACTTCACCCGAACTATTGTTTTTTTCCGGCGGCGGGGTTATAATATTATCAAACATAAGTTCGGAGTGAGGATAATGGTTGCTACCTGTCCCATTCTCCTTTGCGATGCCAACAGCTTTTTTGCTTCCGTCCATCAGGCCCTGGACCCGGGCTTACGCGGGCGCCCGGTAATCGTCGCCGGCCGGGAAACCACTCGCCACGGCATCGTCCTGGCGGCCAGTTACGAGGCAAAAAGGGGCTATGGCATCAAGACCGGCATGACCGTGCGCGAGGCGCGCGGCCTTTGCCCGGAGGGCGTCTTCATTCCGCCCTGCCATGACCTGTATATCGAGTTTTCCACCCGCATCCTGCGTATCATGCGCGATTTTACCCCCCTGGTGGAACCCTTCTCCATTGATGAGGCCTGGCTGGATGTACGCGGCTGCCGGGACCTTTATGGCTCGCCCCTGGTTGTGGCCAGGCAGCTCAAACAAAGAATCCGGGACGAGGTGGGCATTACCACCAGCGTCGGCCTGGGACCTACCAAGCTCCTGGCCAAGATGGCCGCTGAGATGCAGAAGCCCGATGGCCTGACGGTCCTCGATTACCCGGATATACCGGCCAGAATGTGGCCCCTGCCCGTTAAGGAACTCTTCGGCATCGGTCCCCGGATGGAGGCTCACCTGGCCAAGCTCGGCATCCACACTATCGGCGACCTGGCACATTTCCCGGCGGAGGTGCTGGCCCGGCGCTTCGGCGTGGCCGGCCGCATCCTGCACCAGTGTGCCCGCGGCATTGACGCCAGTCCCGTTGACCCCCACTCCCTGGATACGGTCAAGTCCATCGGTCATCAGATTACCCTGCCGCGGGATTACCGGGGGTATGAGGAAATTGAGGTGGTTTTGCTGGAGCTGGCTGAGCTGGTGGCCCGGCGGGTACGGATGGGGGGTTACCTGGGACGGACGGTAAACATCAGCCTCAAGGATCAGGAGTTTAACTGGTTGGGCCGCTCTTCTACCCTGCCCCATTATACCGACACGGCAGCGGTCATTTACGGGGCGGCCTGCACCCTGCTGCGCCGCCACTGGCCGGCCTGGCGGCCGGTGCGGTTGGCAGGAGTGAGTCTCGCCGGCCTGGTGCCGGCTACGGTGCGCCAGGAAGACCTCTTTGGTCAAATAGAAAGGCAGACTGACCTGGACCGGGTCTGTGATCAATTAAAAAACCGCTACGGGGAGCGGGTCATTTACCGGGCGGTATCCTTAACCGGGGCGGGGGTGCTTTATGCGCGGGGCTAACAGGAAGGTCTTGATTATCGGCTATGCGCCGGCAAAGGCAGGTGTTTTTTATGCGCGGGGCTAACGCTTTATATGAAGGCCACCGGCTGATGCTGCCGGGACTTAAAGATCGGGCCAGGGCTACCTGCCAGGGTTGCCGCTTTTGTGTTCCCATTCTGGGGCGGGAAGAAACCCGGCTGGCCTGCTTGGCGACGCTGGATTTATATTTGACTGGAGAAAAACGGTTACCCGGGGAATTAAGGGCTATTGATTTTATTTTACTGGCCGGGAGGGAAACTTTAATTAAAGCTACTCGAAAAGTAAAAGAGGAAAGGCAAGCCTGCGGGCATTATTGCCCTTTATCTTAAAACCCTCTCCTGTAGCTCAGGCAAGGCTATCTACTCTACCGCCCCGGTGGGGGTTACTTTAATTTATTGCTGCGATAAAAATTTTAACACGATGCCATAAATACCTCGTACAATGCCACGTCTACAATTCATGCGTCAGCACTGGGGGAATTTCATAAGCTGCCTGGACGGGAGTCTTTCTATGCTGCCCGTGGCCGATGGATTGGCCTGGCGGTTATTTACGGATTTGTCCGGTGCTTTTCGGCCGCCTGGATGCGTTCCAGGGTGGCGGGGTGGGAATAAGTAAGCCATTCAATAAAAGCCGGCGGGGATATGTCGCTCAAATTTTTGCGAGCCAGATTGACCTGTAGATTGATCATGGCCCCGGGGTTGCCGGTCAGCTCCAGGGCCACCCGGTCGGCTTCTATTTCGTAACGGCGGGAAATGGCATTCTGGGCCGGCTGGCCCAGGAAGGACACCAGCTGCAGGAAAAGGAGCATCGCTACCAGCAGATGTGGCGCGTAGGGCCCCGGCCGGGCGATTTCGTAGGTGAAGGTCAGCTTCAGGACGGCATAGAGCAGGCCCAGGAGCAGGAAGCTGGCCAGGATGCCCCATAGCAGCCCCCGGACAATATGACCGCGCTGCCAGTGGGCCATCTCGTGGGCAATGACGGCTTCGACTTCCTCGGGTGGATAACCGTCCAGGAGCGTGTCATAGAGGACGATGCGTTTGGTGGTTCCCAGGCCGGTAAAGTAGGCGTTGGCTTTCGTCGTCCGCCGGCTGGCGTCCATGACCAGGATCTGATCGACCTTTAGACCGGCGCGACCGGCCAACTGGGTAACCATAGTTTTAACCGGTCCTTCGTTGACCGGTTGGAAGCGGTTAAAGAGGGGGGCGACGATGAGCGGCCAGAGAAAGGTGGAGACAAAGAGCCAGCCGGACAGGAAAAGACCGGCGGCGCCCCACCAGGTAAAGGGCCAGCGCCCCGTAGCCCAGAAAAGGAGGAGGACGCCGGCACCGGAAAGGATAAGGTCCAGGGCAGATCCTTTCAAATAATCCATCCACCAGGAAACCAGGCTCTGGGTGGAAAACCCCCACTGGTGCTGGACGATAAAGCCACTGTAGAAATTAAAAGGTAAAGCTACTGCTTTTAACAACAGCCAGATCAGGATGAAATAGGCTATCAGGGCGGGATAATAGCGCTCCCCGGTTAAGTGTAAAATAGCATCCCCCCAGCCCATCGCCCTGGCGCCGGCGACCAGCCAGACGAGTAAGGTTGTTTGCGCAAGAAAAGCCAGGATACTGACCAGGCGCATGGTTCGCTGGTAATGACGCGCCCTTTCCACCTCGGCCGGGGTAAAATATTGCCAGGCCGCATCGGGCACTTTGCCCGGGAAAAGGGTAAAAAAGATAAAAGCCAGGCTGAAGATACCCGCCAGGATGAGCAATGTGGTCCAGATTACCCCGGCTTTAGCCGTCATTGGTGACGCCCCCTGCCATTATCAACGTAATGCAAAATAGCCGGCATTACTATTCTATTCTTTTCCGCCGGCCCCATTCCTGCTAAATAGCCAAACCAGATCATTTTAAATCTTATTTCCCTTGCCTCGCACAGCTATCTAAAAAAGCCGGCCTCAACGGGCCGGTAAAAATAAATGTTCATTACCAACCCTGAGATGCTGCCAGAGTTGGGTTATCATACTTAATTGCAGGTTCACCTCAAGTTCATCTTCTGGAGCCGCTTCAACAATGGTACGCCCAGGACCAGGACGGCGATGGCTTCACCTAGAGCGACGCTGCCCACAGCCAGGAGAATATTAACATGGAGCAAGTAGGACAGATAGACGCCCACGATGACGCCGTTAAGGACAACAGGTGGCAAATAGGCAATCCAGCTCCCCCGCCACGTATAGGTCAGCCAGGCGGCGGCCAGGGTGGTGAGGCTGCCCAGCAAGATATCGATTGGTCCCAGGCCGCCGTAGATATTGCTTATCAGGCAGCCGATAAAGAGCCCCGGGACGGCCTCCGGAAAAAGGACGGGCAGCAGGGTCAGGGCTTCCGCCACCCGTACCTGGAGGTAACGGAAGCTGATGGGCTGGAGGATGATTGTTACGACAGCGTATAAGGCGGCAATCAGGGCGCCGCGGGCAATCTTCGCGGTCATACGGTATACCCCTATTTTCTTCAGTTTAATCTCTTTTCCCTGCGGGATAACGGGCCAGGTTTACATAAGCTGGCAGACCGCCATGGTAAGGGATATTGACTTCCCCCTGGATCAGTGGTTGGGCATATTTAATAAAATCAGGGGTGATATCATTCCCGGTCGCATTAATCCAGGACCGGGGTACTTTTTTCTCCTGGTTGGCTACCCGGTCCAGGTCTACCAGCTCATAGTTACAACGATACTCTTCCCCTTCCAGACGGTTAATGGCTACCATGCGGCCGCTGGCTCCCCGCAGTGCCTCCGCGACGGCTATGCGGCCGGTATGATACGCTTCTTCGGCATCGGTCCGTGATGCCAGGTGCATGGCGCTGCGCTGGCTGGTGGCCGGGAGGACAAAGCGGCCTTTGATGTGTAATTCACTTTCAATCTGCTCCAGCAGGTACTGTCCCAG
>DFYS01000170.1:0-1743 GCA_002383405.1 Moorella sp. UBA4076 | reverse complement strand
TCGCTTAAGAAAGCCTCCCGATCAAAAGCTGTCTCCGGCAGGTAAATCAGGTGGGGCGCGTCTCCCTCTCCGCGCCGGGCCAGGGCGGCTGCTGCCGCCAGCCAGCCGGTATTACGCCCCATGGCCTCGACGATGGCCACTTTGGTAGAAGTCACAATGCTGCGGATATCGATGCCCATTTCCAGGACAATAGTGGCCAGGTATTTGGCGGCACTGCCATAACCGGGGCAATGGTCCGTCAGAGGCAGGTCGTTATCTACTGTTTTGGGGATACCAATGACCTGCAGTTCATACCCTTCCTCCCGCGCCAGCCGGTCAATCTTGCAGGCCGTATCCATGGAGTCATTGCCGCCAATATAAAAGAAATAGCGGATATTATGGCGGTTAAAGATTTGCAGCAGTTTTTCGTAGTCGGCCTCTTTTTGTAACTGGTAGCGGCAGGAACCCAGAGCCGCTCCCGGGGTGTAGCGCAGGCCCTGAATGGCGGCAGGGTCTTCCCGGCGCAAATCGAGCAATTTTTCTTCCAGGATGCCCAGGACGCCGTGGCTGGCGCCGTAGATTTCCCCGATGGCCTCGCTACAGCTGGCTGCTTCGATGGCCCCGGCCAGGCTGTTATTGATTACCGCCGTAGGGCCGCCCGACTGGGCAATCATGCAGTTGTCTTTAAGCAAAAAAAGTTTTTCCCCCTCTCCCGGGATGAGGCAGCTTTTATATTATAATCCAGCCCAGCCTGGCTGGCTATAAACAGTGACATCTTGCAGTCCTTCTGAATAAGCTACAGTAGACTAAATCTCATTGGAGGTGTAACCATGGCTGAAGAAAGCGGCATCTTCGGGCCCAAAAAGAGCGTGCAGGATGGCAGCCTGGGCTTTGCCTTTCCGGGTGGCAGTATGGCCTTTATCCTGTTCCTGATCCTGATCCTGCTCTTCTTTGGTGACAACTAGATGCAGGTAACTCTGGATTACCCCGCCCGGCGGGGTATTTTATTTATGTTTGCAGCTGCAGAAAGCCCTCAGCGCAGGAAGAGGCCGCCGATTACCAGGGAAGCAATGACCCCGATGAGGGGGTTCAGGTGCAGGTAATGCGCAGCTACAAAGTAGGCTGCTGCAATCAGGAGGGGCAGCCATTTCACAAGGCCGGTACCGGCGGTGGGCAAGATATAGCGGGCGAAATCGAGGGCCAGCATGGCCAGCATGACGAAGACAACGGGCCTTATACCAGCTGTCATACCCTTCACCACCGGGCTGTCTTTAAATTTCGCCAGCAAGGTAAAGAAACCGACGAGAATAATGAACACGGGAATGGTAACGCTGATCAAAGCTACTGCCGCCCCGGCCCAACCGGCCACCTTATAACCGATATACATGGTCAGCTTGGTGGCGATGGGGCCCGGCAGGGCGTTAGTAAAGGCCAGCGCCTGGCCGAACTCCTCCCCGGTGACCCATTGGTAAACGTCAACCGCTTCGTGTTCATAGAGGGGTACAATCGCCGGCCCGCCCCCGTAGCCCAGCAGGGTGGCGCGGCCAAAGCCGATAAAAAGATCCAGCAGGGTTCTCCACATACGGGTTGTTTTTCATCCTTTGGGTAGAAATTTATTGTACGGTTCGTATCTAATGCCATTATACTTCTACTATTATAGCGAAATTCCTTTGTTAATAAATACCTTACGGCAACTTTTTATTGCCCCCGCTATGAGCTGTGGAAGGCTTCTAGAAACCGCTGCGCCGGTTTCAGATTTAAGCC
>DFYS01000078.1 GCA_002383405.1 Moorella sp. UBA4076 | reverse complement strand
GAAAAACTCTTAACCTGGGACCCCGACATCATCTTTATCGACGAGGGCGGTTTTAGCCTGGTACAGGAAGATTACCGGAAGAACCTCCAATTCTACCAGTCCCTCAGCGCCTTTCGTAAAGGCCGGGTTTACGGCCAGATACCCTACAACAACTACACTACCAACATTGATACCGCCCTGGCCGACGCCTATTACGCCGGCAAGGTGATCTTTCCTGAGAATTTTAAGGATATCGACCCGGTGCAAAAAGCCGATGCCATCTACCAGTTTCTTTTGGGCCGGCCTTTATATGCCCAGGTAGCCGCGGCCTACGGCGGCTTTAAGAAGCTGGACCTGCTCAAGCCTTAAGTAAAACAAACCCGGGCAGCCTATCCGCTATCTTGATGAACTGAGCGACGGCGAGCAGCAAAAGGTGATTATCGCCCGCGCCCTGGCTCAGGAACCGGAGGTTCTGCTCCTGGATGAACCCACCAGCAACCTGGACTTAAAAAACCAGCTGGAGGTTTTGCGCACCGTCCAAAATGCCGTCAGGGCACAAAACCTGGCGGCCGTGGTGGTTATGCACGACTTCAACCTGGCCCTGCGTTTCGCTGATAAGTTTTTGCNNTTTTTGCCTGCGGGGGCCTGGAGGTCATGACGCCGGCGAACCTGGCGGCTGTTTACGGTGTCCCGGTGGTTGTGCCGCTGTACCAGGAGGCTCAGTAAGATTAATGTTCTGCTCAGAGCAGGAATTTGCCATCTAGCGCCGAACATAATAAAAGTAAAAATAAATCTTACAGGTGTAAGGGAAGCCGGTGCAAGACCGGCGCGGTGCCGCCACTGTGAGGGGGAGCACCTGCTAACGATGCCACCGAGCCCGCACGCAGCCTGTTTTAATCCACCGATGGAGATCTTTTATATCTAAGAGCTCAGCGATGGGGATGTACTGCTGGGTGCTAGCCCGGGAAGGCAGCAGGAAGCGTTGAACCTGAGCCAGGAGACCTGCCTGTGGGATTTCACCGTTAAACCACGGCCATGGTGAAGGTGAGGTATGGGAAAATTTACCCCAGCTACGCCGGCGTGGTTGGGGTTTTAATTTTGGCTGGCAAAAGGGGATTTGATTAACTATGATACCCAGGAAGATCATCAAGCGCGACGGCCGGGTGGTAGACTTTGACGAGGAAAGGATTATTAATGCCATTTATAAGGCAGCCCTGGCCGCGGGGGGGCAGGATCGCCGCCTGGCCAGCCAGCTGGCCAACCAGGTGACGGCCCTGCTGGCGGAAAAATTTAGCGACAGGTTGCCGACCGTCGAAGACGTCCAGGATCTGGTGGAGAGAGTTTTGATTGAGAACGGCCATGCCCGGACGGCCAAGGCCTATATTCTCTACCGGCAGCAGCACGCCGAGTGGCGGGATTTTCGCCGCCTGATGGTCAACATCCAGGAAATGGTCCAGGGCTACTTAGACGGCCAGGACTGGCGCATTAATGAGAACAGCAACATGAATTACTCACTCCAGGGGTTAAATAACCATATAATCGCCGCCGTCACTTCGCGGTACTGGCTGGAAAAGGTCTACCCACCGGCTATTCGTGAGGCCCATGCCAAGGGCGAGATCCATATCCACGACCTGGGGCTGCTGGCGCCCTATTGCTGCGGCTGGGACCTGGTCGATCTGCTGGAAAGCGGCTTTGCCGGTGTGGGGCAGAAGGTGGAAAGCGCGCCGCCCCGGCATTTCCGCACCGCCCTGGGGCAGATTGCCAATTTCTTTTATACCCTGCAGGGGGAGGCTGCCGGCGCGCAGGCCTTTTCTAGCTTTGATACCTACCTGGCCCCCTTTATCCGCTACGACGGCCTGGATTACCGGGAAGTCAAGCAGGCCCTGCAGGAGTTTATCTTCAACCTCAACGTACCGACCAGGGTGGGTTTCCAGACGCCCTTTGTCAATCTGACCCTGGATGTGGTCGTGCCGCAGATGATGGCCAGCGAGCCGGTGATCATCGGCGGTAAGCGCCGGAAGGAGTGCTACGGCGACTTCCAGCAGGAGATGGACTGGCTGAATATGGCCTTTTGCGAGGTCATGACGGCGGGGGACGCCAGGGGCCGCATTTTTACCTTCCCCATACCCACTTACAACATCACCCCGGATTTTCCCTGGGAAAGCCCGGTGGCAGACAGGATCATGGCCATGACAGCCCGCTACGGCATCCCATACTTCGCCAACTTTATCAACTCCGATTTAAAGCCCGAGGACGTCCGCAGCATGTGCTGTCGCCTGCGCCTGGATCACCGGGAACTGAAGAAACGGGGCGGCGGTCTTTTCGGCGCTAATCCCCTGACGGGGTCTATCGGCGTGGTGACCATAAATTTGCCGCGCCTCGGTTACCTTTCTGCGACTAAAGAAGAATTCTTCAGCAGCTTAAAAGCGAAGATGGACCTGGCCAAAGAGAGCCTGCTTCTAAAACGCAACATCCTGGAGAAGCTGACGGAGCAGGGGCTTTATCCTTACTCCCGCTTTTACCTGCGGCAGGTTAAAGAACGCTTCGGCAGGTACTGGGAGAACCATTTTAATACCATCGGTATCGTGGGCATGCATGAGGCCCTCTTAAACTTCCTGGGGAAAGGTATCGACACCCGCGAAGGGAGGGGCCTGGCTTTAGAAATACTGGACTTTATGCGCTCTGTCCTGGCTACTTACCAGGTAGAGATCGGCCAGCTCTTCAACCTGGAGGCCACGCCGGCGGAAGGCACCTCATACCGCCTGGCGCGGCTGGACCGGCGCCTTCACCCCGATATTATCACTTCCGGGACAAACGAACCGTATTACACCAATTCCACCCATTTGCCGGTCGGCTACACTGACGACGTTTTTACCGCCCTGGAGCATCAGGACGAGTTGCAGCTCAAATATACAGGCGGCACGGTCTTTCACGCCTACCTGGGGGAAAGGGTGACTGATACCGCCACCTGCCGCCGCTTTTTACAGACGGTGATGGATAATTTCCGCCTGCCCTATTTCACCATTACGCCCACCTTCAGCGTCTGTCCGGAGCACGGCTATCTTGCCGGCGAGCAGTGGACATGCCCGGAATGCGGCCGGGAAACGGAGGTCTGGAGCCGTATCGTCGGCTACTTTCGGCCGGTGAAGAACTGGAATAAAGGGAAGCAGGAGGAGTTCCAGGAACGGCGGAGCTTCCGGCCCGTCACCGGCGGCCAGGGGACAACAGGTAAAGCGGTATGAAGGCCATCGGCGGGAGAGCTTTAATATAGAAATTGTAATTATGGCCGCCGGTCGGGATGCCGCCAGCGCCGAGGGGAGCCCGGCACAGCCCCGCGAAAGATAATACCAGCTGCTGTTACCCGGCAGGAAACAGGCGGGGCTCCCCAGTCCAGGCAGGTAGAATTTGCCGGGCAACCCGTATGCCGTCAGGCATCCATCAAGCTGCGAGGCTGGGAAAGGAGTGCCTGAAATCAGCCCGGCGGAGGCCGGCGATTATCTTCAGCAAGTGGTGCTGGGAATAATGCTTTAAGGGGGCGGTACCCATAGCCATTAGAGGCATCCAGTTAACGAGCCTGGTAGACTTTCCTGGCGAGGTCTGTACCACCCTCTTTTTTGGCGGGTGTAATTTCCGCTGCCCCTGGTGCCATAACGCCGACCTGGTGCTACGCCCCTATACTTTAACGGGAATAAGCACCGAGGAGGTTTTAGACCTCCTCAACCGCCGCCGCTCCTGGGTGCAGGCTGTTTGTATTACCGGGGGCGAGCCGACCCTGGCGCCGGTCCTGGAGGAATTTGTCCGCCGGTTGAAGGGGTGCGGCTTTAAAGTTAAACTAGATACCAACGGTACGCGGCCGGAGATTATCGCCCGGCTGCTGGCCGGGGGCCTGCTGGACTACGTGGCCATGGACGTGAAAGGGCCGCCGGCGAAGTATGACCTGTTAACCGGCACCAGCGGGGCGGACCTGGAGGCGGTAAAGGAAAGCATCACTCTGCTGAAAAGCAGCCGGGTTGCTTGCGAATTCCGTACCACGGCAGTTCCCGGCCTGTTAGGGGAGGAAGATCTCCTGACTACAGGCCGGCTGCTGGCCGGAGCGTGGCGCTATGTTTTGCAACAATTCCGGCCCGGCAACACCCTGCTGGATGCCGGGTTCCGGGAACTCCGTCCTTATCCCGGGTCGACTTTAAGGTCTTTAGCCCAAAAACTGCGGCCCTATATAGATGAAGTAGAAGTTAGGGAATAAGATGATTACTATGTTAACCGGGCAAGGCGACGTTATCTGCCGAGTGATATAGCGGAATTAAATCCGGTTAAAAACTTGCGGTTTACCCAAGGGAGTTAGTGGCCAGGGTAATTATCGATGTAGGTGAAAGATTGAAGAGGTGTTCGTTGAACATCTCCTTGTCGGTCAGTCCTTCAAGGTAGACCAGGCCGGCATCCAGGCGGGCAGCTCCCAGGGTGAGCTCGCGCACGATCAGGTCCGGGGCATTACTAAAAACCTCCCGGAGCGTCTGCAGGTTGGCCGGCAGGCTGCGGTATAATGGCTGTTCCTGTGGTGTTACCGTTTTTTGTTGCTGACGGCCGGTTAGAAAGCGCCGGATTATCTTCCCCAGCATTGGAACTCCCCCGGTAATCTTTAGCAATAAGTCTGTACCGGGGCTGGACGGATTATACAGGCCCGCCGCGATCTGATAGGGAAGTGATAACAGTAAAAATAAATCCTGACTGGCAGGATTTTAGTAAAACATGTAGAATAACTTAAACGAACGAAAATAAAATAGCGCAGGCATTGCGGGAAGCCGGTGTGAAGCCGGCGCGGTCGCGCCACTGTATGGGGGAGCGACCCCACATTAAGGCCACTGGCCTGGCATGTAGCAAGATTTCTGCCGTTACGGGTAAATCCTTTTAGAGGAAAAATCCGGTGCGGGCGGCAAAATGAGCTAGGTGCCGGGCCGGGAAGGCGTGGGGAAGCGGTGAACCCGAGCCAGGATACCGGGTGCTTGCTATTGAGCTGATGCTCCCTACGCAGGATGGGGAAATAGTGTATCCCCCTGTTCATAATGGAGCAGGGGTTTTAGTTTTTAATAGGATAGGCGTCTGGCCCGACGGGCCAGGCTTAAATGCAGCCAGCCGGTCCGGCAAGGGGCTTCCCAAGGGGAAAGCAACTGGGAGCCCGATGCGCCGGGACCGGTACCTGGACGGCCTATTCTAACCCACCCGGGGAGTATTGCTGGGAGGTGTTAGGCTGTGGCCGTTTTTTGATGGCTATTAGGACTACGGTAAATATATAACCGGGCCAGGTGTGAAGAGCACCGGGAAATTCTTGTGATGTTGCAGGTTGAAGGTAACAATTACCCGGATCTATAAAATATCGTATGAAAGGCAGGTATTTAGAATGTACCGTAAGAAGGCCGGCCGGCATCTGGTATCCCTGGTGTTGGCGTTCTGTTTTCTTTTCAGCCTTTTTGCCCCCTTCACCTTCCCTGGCAAGGCTATAGCCGCAAATAGT
>DFYS01000110.1 GCA_002383405.1 Moorella sp. UBA4076 | reverse complement strand
AGACGCCCATGCCGCTTGCGAGCGACACCAGCAGAAGGATGAAAATGGCAGGGTGTGGGACTTCAATCAGGAACTGGCTTTAGCCAGTTCCTACCAGCCTCCCGCATCTCGCCTCCCACCTCTCACATCTATTTTCAGGGTAGTTACTAATTAGGAAAGGACATTATGGCTGTTTACCGGGCTGACCTGCATATCCATACCGCCCTCTCGCCCTGCGCCGCGGAGGAGATGACCCCGCCGGCCATTGTGGCTGCCGCCCTCGAGGCCGGCCTGCAGCTCATCGCCGTTACCGACCACAACAGCGCCGGCAATACGGCTGCCGTCCAGGAGGCGGCGCGGGGGAGCGGGCTGACCGTTCTGGCCGGGATGGAGGTTCAGACCTGCGAGGACGTGCACCTGGTGTGCCTCTTTGATACGCCGGTAACAGCCCTGGCCTGGCAGGAGGAGGTTTACCACCACCTACCGGCCGGGACGAACCGGGAGGAATACTTCGGCCCGCAGGTCCTGATGGATGCCTGCGGACGGGAGCTAAGCCGCGAAACCAGACTCCTGCTGGGGAGTATCGACCTCGGGGTGGAGGAAGTCATCCGCAGGGTGAATGGCCGCGGCGGGATAGTCCTGCCGGCCCACGTAGACAGACCCTCCTACAGCCTGGTGGCCAACCTGGGCGTTATCCCGCCGGCCCTGCCGGTACCGGCCCTGGAACTGGGTCTCTTAAGCCCCGCGGCTGCCCGGCAAAAATTCCCCGCCCTGGCCGGCTGGCCGCTGGTAGCCGCTTCCGACGCTCATTACTTAGGCGACATCGGGCGGCGGGTCACGGAGTATGATTTAGAGGTAGTAACTCTAACCACCCTGACCCGCGCCCTGCAGCAGCAGCAATTTAAGGTGGTGATTGATGCAGCGGGAAGCAATTTGAGATAGGCCTCTGCCCCTCATGGCGGTGTACTGCCATAACGCAGGAGTAACTGCTCAGCCTGCCTGGCGGTCAGCCTGATAGCAATAGCCCGGGAACCTGTATATGGCTTAACGGGTTTGTGATCCTGACGGCAGGCAGCGCTAATGCTGCTTAGAGAAGGTAGCCTGAGCAGTTACACGCAGGATTAAAAATGAGGCAAGGAAGATGGTGGTGCCGCGCCCAGCACTCAAGTGCCAGTTCGATCAGTGATTTAAGTAAGCCGCATTTGCATGCTGGGTAGCTTTGAGCATCAAGAGCGGAGCAGGCCGAGGAAACAGCGTGACTACAGGGTTCTCAGCTCAAAGAGCTTAGGTGTACCGCGCACCATCGCCTGGGGAGCGAAATCTTTGTATAAGGGCAAGAAGCAGCGCCTGAAGAGAAACGATAACACCAAAGAATGTTAGCAACTCATCTCAAAAGGAGGGTTTATTACCATGGAAGCCTGTCAATGTGAAGCCAAATGGGAGGAACTCGACCAGATCATCGCCGCCCACCGCGGCCAGCCGTCGGCCCTCATCGAAGTCCTCCACCAGGCCCAGGACCTCATCGGCTACCTGCCCCGGCAGGTGCAGATCGCCATTGCCGAGGGCTTAAAGGTATCCTTGACCGAGGTCTACAGCGTCATTTCCTTCTACCACCACTTTACTGTCAAACCCAAGGGTAAATACCAGGTTTCGGTCTGCAAGGGTACAGCCTGCTACGTCAAAGGCTCGCCGGAGATCCTGGAGCGCCTGCAGAAGGAGCTGGGCATCAAAGCCGGCGACAGCACCGACGACGGCAAGTTCTCCCTGGAGGTCGTCCGCTGCCTGGGAGCCTGCGGCCTGGGGCCGGTGATGACCGTCAACAAGCGCGCCTACGGGTTACTAAAACCCGACAAAGCCGCTGCCATCCTCAAGACGTACAATTAAAGCCCCAGAGGCTCCCCTGCAAGGGACTGGCGCCTGCCCCCATGAACCATGGAGAAAAACGTCATGCTAAGTTTTATGCTTCCAATTTATAAACAAGGATTTGCGTACAAGGCGGCACTCTTGCCTCCTGCCTCGTGCATCCTGCTTCTTTTTACGGGGGAGCCACTAATAGCGGCATACAGCCACAACGAGTGGGTGAAATGAAAGCAAGCAGGCTTTAATCTGGAACCGGCGCAGCCGGTTGCTGCAAGCCTCTCGCATCTCACCTCCCACTTCGCACATCGCAAATAGGAGTAACGCCATGGAAGAGCTGGCCCTGCATCTCCTCGACCTGCTGGAGAACGCCCTGGCCGCCGGCGCCCGCCATATCCTGATTACCATCGAAGAGGATGGCGAGCGCGACCGCTTGATTGTTACCGTCCAGGACGACGGCCGCGGTATGGAGGCGGCGGCCCTGGAAAAGGCCCTGGACCCCTTTTATACCACCCGCACCACCAGGAAGGCAGGCCTGGGGTTGTCTCTCTTTCAGGCCACTGCCGTCCAGTGTGGCGGCACTCTGACCCTGGAATCCCAGCCGGGCCAGGGTACCAGGGTGGTAGCTGCCATGAGGCTGAGCCACCCGGACCTGCCGCCCCTGGGAGATATGGGGGCGACCATCGCCACCGCCCTCAGCCGGGAAGAACCGGTAGAATTGATCTACCGCCACCGTCGCGGCCGGCAGGAATTCCAGTTTTCCTCCACCTGGCTGCAGCTGCACCTGGGGGAGATACCCTTGAACTGCGGGCCGGTGCTGGACTGGGTGCAGCGCTATATCAATAAAGGACTGGCAGAATTGTACGGAGGTGACCAAAGTTGATCAAGTCCCTGGATGAACTGCAAAAAATCAAGGAAGCTGAGCTGGAGGCCATCCGCCTGCGCGAGGCCGGGCAGAAAGCCCGTATTGTCGTCGGCATGGGTACCTGCGGCATCGCCGCCGGCGCCCGCGAAGTGATGGCCGCCATCCTCGACGAGCTGGGCAAGCGCCGCCTGACCAGCGTGGCCGTTACCCAGACGGGCTGTATCGGCCTTTGTGCCCAGGAGCCGCTGGTGGACGTCATCCTGCCGGGGAAGCCGCGGGTGACCTACGGCAAGGTCGACGCCGGCAAAGCGCGGCAGATTGTTGCTCAGCATGTGGTCAACGGCATTGTTATCACTGAATGGGTTGTTAACAGGGGGGAAGTGTAAATGGAATTCTATCGTGCCCACGTCCTGATCTGCGCCGGTACCGCCTGCACGGCCTCGGAGAGCCCGGCCACCAAAGCCGCCCTGATCCAGGAACTGCAAGCCCGCGGCCTGGATAAGGAGATCCAGGTCGTCGATACCGGCTGTTTCGGTTTCTGTCGCTTCGGTCCCAATATGATGGTCTACCCGGAAGGGGTCTTCTACACCCAGGTCCACCCGGAGGATGTCCCGGAGCTGGTAGAGGAGCACTTCGTCAAAGGCCGGGTGCTGGAACGCTTGCTATACAAGCAGCCGGAGACGGAAGCGGCTGTTCAAGCCTTTGAAGACATTCCCTTCTTCAAGCACCAGGTGCGTATCGCCCTGCGCAACTGCGGTCTCATAAACCCGGAATCCATCGACGAGTATATCGCCCGCGACGGCTACCAGGCCCTGGGTAAAGTGCTGGCGACTATGAAGCCAGCGGAAGTAATCGATACGATGAAAAAGGCCGGCCTGCGCGGCCGCGGCGGCGGCGGTTTCCCCACCGGCCTCAAATGGGAGTTTGCCTACCGCTCGCCGGGACCGGTCAAGTATATCGTCTGTAACGCTGACGAAGGCGACCCGGGCGCCTTTATGGATCGCAGCATCCTTGAGGGCGACCCCCATGCCGTGCTGGAGGGCCTGGCCATCGGCGGCTACGCCATTGGCGCCGGCCAGGGTTATCTCTACGTCCGCGCCGAGTATCCCATTGCCGTCAACCGCCTGAAGATCGCCATCCAGCAGGCGCGGGAGAAGGGCCTGCTGGGTAAAAACATCTTTAACTCCGGCTTTGACTTTGAAATTGACATCCGCCTGGGCGCCGGCGCTTTCGTCTGCGGCGAAGAGACGGCACTGCTGGCCTCCATCGAAGGCCGCCGGGGCGAACCGCGGCCGCGGCCGCCTTTCCCGGCCGTGTCCGGCCTGTGGGGCAAGCCGACAGTCATCAATAACGTCGAAACCCTGGCCAATGTGCCCACCATTATCCGCGAGGGCTGGGAATGGTTTGCCGGCATCGGCACAGAGAAGAGCAAGGGCACCAAGGTCTTCGCCCTGGCCGGCAAGATCAACAACAACGGCCTGGTGGAGATTCCTATGGGCACCTCCCTGGGCGAGGTCATCTACGACATCGGCGGCGGCATTCCCAACGGCAAGAAGTTCAAGGCCGCCCAGACCGGCGGGCCTTCCGGCGGCTGCATCCCGGCGGCCTGCCTGAATACGCCCATTGACTACGAATCCCTGACCGCCCTGGGGACCATCATGGGTTCCGGCGGCCTTATTATCATGGACGAAGACACCTGCATGGTGGACCTGGCCAAGTTCTTCCTCGATTTTGTCCGTGAGGAATCCTGCGGCAAGTGTACTTCCTGCCGGGTTGGAACGACCCGCATGTTTGAGATTCTGGACCGGATTTCTAAGGGCCAGGGTAAAGAGGAAGACCTGGACCTGCTGGTGGAGCTGGGCCAGCAGATCAAGGACACCGCCCTTTGCGGCCTGGGCCAGACGGCGCCCAACCCGGTCTTGAGCACCATTAAATACTTCCGCGACGAGTACCTGGCCCACATCCGCGACCACCGCTGCCCGGCCAGCGTTTGCGCCGCCCTGTTTGATTCACCGTGCCAGAACACCTGCCCGGCCGGCATCGACGTACCCATCTATATCGACCTTATCCGCCAGCGGCGCTACGCCGAGGCCTACGAGGTCATCCGCCGCGAAAACCCCTTCCCGGTGGTCTGTGGCCGCGTCTGCAACCATCCCTGCGAAGGCAAGTGCAACCGCGCCAAGATCGACCAGCCCCTGGCCATCCGCGAGTTGAAGCGCTTCGCCGCTGACTACGCGATGCAACTGAACGGCCAGCGGCCGCGGCCGGCTGTTGCCGCGGCCAACGGCAAAAAGGTGGCCGTTGTCGGCGCCGGGCCGGCGGGCCTGACGGCAGCTTACTACCTGGCTATGAAGGGCTACAGCGTCACCGTCTTCGAGGCCCTGCCGGTGGCCGGCGGCATGATGGCCGTGGGCATCCCCGAATACCGCCTGCCCAAGAAGACCCTCCAGGCGGAGATTGATACCATCCTGGAGCTGGGGGTGGAACTACAGGCTGGTAAAGCCCTGGGTCGTGACTTGACCATTGATGGGCTCAAAGAGCAGGGGTACGAGGCTGTCTTTGTAGCCATCGGCGCCCATCAGGATCAGAAACTCGGTGTGCCGGGCGAGAACCTGAAAGGCGTTTACGGCGGCGCTACCTTCCTGCGCCAGCTCAACCTGGGCCAGGCGCCCGCTATTCAGGGTAAAGTGGTAGCCGTCATCGGCGGCGGCAACGTGGCCATGGACGCCGCCCGCTCGTCCCTGCGCCTGGGAGCGAAGGAAGTGCACATCATCTACCGCCGCCAGAAGGACGACATGCCGGCTATCCGCGAGGAGATTCACGAGGCCGAAAAGGAAGGTGTCAAGATCACCTGCCAGGCCAACCCGGTGGCCATTCAGGGGGCAAACGGCTGCGTTACAGCCCTGCAGTGCGCCCGCATGAAGCTGGGCGAATTCGACCGCAGCGGCCGGCGGCGGCCGCTACCCATCGAGGGGGATGATTTCACCCTGCCCGCGGACGTAGTGATCGCCGCCATTGGCCAGACGGTGGATCCGGATAGCATCCCGGCCGGGGTAGAAAAAGGCCGGGCCGGGACGGTAGTCGCTGACAGCAAGACCGGGGCTACGGCTCTGGAGGGGGTCTTTGCCGGCGGTGACTGCGTGGCCGGGCCGGATACAGTAATCGGTGCCATTGCCGCCGGTAAAGCCGCAGCGGCGGCAATAGATAAATACCTGGGCGGCGATGGAGTAGTTGTGCCCCAGGTGGAGGTGCAACGGCAGCGGACGGCGCCGGTGATCGAGGATCACACCGAGCGCGAGGTAGCTGCTACCCTGGAACTGGAGGAGCGACTGAAAGGCTTTGCTGAGGTTGAACTGGGCTATGACGAAGAAAAAGCCATAGCCGAAGCATCACGTTGCCTGCGCTGCGATGTGCGGGAATAGGCGGACGATAGGAGGGAAAGAAGTTGAATACCGTCAAATTAACCATTGATAATGTCCCTGTGGAAGTAGAGGCTGGCAGCACCATTTTAAAAGCTGCCGAAAAGGCCGGGATTCACATCCCCACCCTGTGTTATCTCGAGGGCATCAACGAGATCGGCGCCTGCCGGGTCTGCGTGGTGGAGGTCCAGGGGGCGAAGAACCTGATGGCCTCCTGCGTCACCCCGGTGGCCGAAGGTATGGTGGTCATGACCAACAGCCCGCGGGTGCGTGCGGCGCGGCGCCTGAATGTGGAGCTCATTCTTTCTAACCACAAGATGGAGTGCCCCACCTGTATCCGCAACCTGAACTGCGAGCTGCAGACCCTGGCCCGGGAACTGGGCATCCGCCAGGTGCGCTTTGAGGGTATAAAGAGCGAGCATCCTGTGGACGACTCCACCCCAGCGATTATCCGCGATCCCGACAAGTGCATCCTCTGCCGCCGTTGCGTGGCCGTATGCGAGAAGGTTCAGGGGGTCAAAGCCATCGCCCCCCTGGGCCGCGGTTTTGATACCGTCATTGCCCCGGCCTTTCAGGAGAAGCTCCTGGACGTCGCATGCGTGGAGTGCGGCCAGTGTACCCTGGTCTGCCCGGTGGGCGCCCTGTACGAAAAAGATTATACCAACGAAGTCTGGGGAGTCCTGGCCAACCCGGAGAAGTTCGTCGTCGTCCAAACAGCCCCGGCCACCCGCGTCTCCATCGGCCAGGAGTTCGGCCTGGCGCCGGGAAGCATCAACACCGGCCAGATGGTGGCGGCCTTAAGGCGGCTGGGCTTTGACCGCGTCTTCGATACCAACTTCGCCGCCGACCTGACCATCATGGAGGAAGGCTCCGAGTTTATCGAACGCTTCACCAAAGGCGGGGTATTGCCCTTAATCACCTCCTGCAGCCCGGGCTGGGTGAAGTTTATGGAGCATTTCTACCCGGAGTTTATCTCCAATATCTCCACCTGCAAATCGCCCCAGCAGATGTTCGGTGCTGTCGCCAAGACCTTCTTCGCCCAGAAGGCGGGCATCGACCCGGCTAAAATGGTCGTCGTCTCCATCATGCCCTGCACGGCCAAGAAGTTCGAGTGCCAGCGGCCGGAGATGAACGACAGCGGCTACCAGGATGTCGACTACGTCCTCACCACCCGCGAGCTGGCGCGGATGATCAAGGAAGCCGGCATCAACTTCCAGTGCCTCCCGGAAGAACGGTATGACGACCCCCTGGGCGAGTCCACCGGCGCGGCGGTCATCTTCGGCGCCACCGGCGGCGTCATGGAAGCCGCCCTGCGGACCGCCTACGAGCTCATTACCGGCAAAACCCTGCCCGCCCTGGACTTCTACGACGTCCGCGGCCTCGAGGGCATCAAGGAAGCCACCGTCGATATCGAAGGCACCAAAGTGCGGGTGGCGGTGGCTCACAGCCTGGGCCACGCCCGCCAGCTTCTGGAACGGGTCAAGGCCGGCGAGCAGTACCACTTTATTGAAATCATGTGCTGCCCCGGCGGCTGCATCGGCGGCGGCGGCCAGCCTATCCCCACCAACACCGAGATCCTGGAACAACGCATCAAGGGCATCTACCAGGCCGACGCCGAGATGCCTATCCGCAAGTCCCACGAGAACCCGTCCATCCAGGCCATCTACCGCGAGTTCCTGGGTAAACCCCTGGGCGAAAAGTCGCACCACCTGCTGCACACCGCGTACACGCCGCGGGGGAAATACTAAGAGTAGAAGCCTCCTGTCTCTATTTTTAGAGTACGGAGGCAGAAAAAGTTCCAGCCAAACAACGCCAAAATATGCTAAAATAGAACAGGATACGCAAAACAAAGCTGGCCTCACTCTTACCGGGGACTTGTCTCAATCATCAACCTGCGGAAATAAGTTGACCCCATATCTGCGGCAACAGATAGGGGGCATCTGAAAGCATCGGTTGAGTGAGGCACACCAACAGCCTTAGTTTTGCGTATCCTTAACTTTAGTACCTTACGGCTTCAAAACNNGGTTGCGGGCGGAGCCCACATTGGTATATATACCTTCGGTAGCAGTTGTCAAGGTTTTCGCGGCGAGAGAGCAGAGGTTTAGTCTTGTTTTATGCGTTGCTTGCGGTTATACTAGAATGCAGGGAAGCTAATTTGAGCCACTTTTGTAAGGAGGCGCATCATGGCATCTCTGACTAAAATACAAACCTCAGGTCTTAAGTTTACTGGTAAATTTACTCCTTGTGAGGAAGGTTATCTCGGTGAATGTTTAGAAATAGACGCCGTAGTCCAGGGGAAAACTCTGGAGGAAACCAGAAGGCTACTTCAGGAGACGGTGAAATTCCACCTGGAAGTCTTTGGCCTGGAGGAGTTTATCCAGTCGCAGAAGGCTGTTTACGAAACCTTTGAGGTAAGCAATGGCTAAGTACCCTGAGCTAAATTATCGCCAGGTCATGCAGTTGTTACATGATTTTGATGTTAGAATAGTGCGGATGAAGGGTTCTAAACATGCTTGCGTAAACAGTGAGGGCCATAAATTTACTTTTGATCTGCACCCAAGCCAGGCGGCATGGCCAATACTGGTAAAAGCGCTGGTAAAAAGAGCGGGAATAAGCGCAGAGGATTTTGAAGTATGGTTAAGGAAAAAATAACAGCTCAGGCTTGCCATCCAGGCCAACAGCTCCAACATTGTTCACTCGCCATTATCACGAACCCGATCAGCCACCGCCTGGGCTCCCGAGTGATGCTATCAGTTTGGCCGCAAGGCAGGCTGAGTAGACACAGGAAAAATAAGTAAAGGTACTCAGAGGGATTATCTGATGGAAGGCTCCAGACAGCCTATAGATATTGTCGGTATGGGTGACAGCTTAACCTGGGGTTATCCCTTCGGGCCGGAGGTTGCCTGGCTGGACCTGGCAGCCAGGGAAACTGGTTTGAAGGTAGTCAACCAGGGCATCAGCGGCGAGACGACGGGGGAGATGCTGGCCCGTTTCGATCAAGACGTGATCCGCCTTCAGCCGCGGGCGGTGACTATCATGGGCGGGACCAATGACGCCTGGGCAGGTTATA
>DFYS01000058.1 GCA_002383405.1 Moorella sp. UBA4076 | reverse complement strand
GAACATGGTCGGCAGGGCAATGGCCATCAGTTCTAAAGCCTGCGGCACAGCACTCTCCATCTTGCATCCCCTCCTTAATGCACCAGGGCCAGCACCAGGCCGCCGGCAATAATCGAGCCGATCTGGCCGGAGGCGTTGGCACCGATGGCATGCATGATCAGGAAGTTGTTGGGGTCTTCTTTAAGGGCAACTCTAGCTACCACCCGCGCCGACATGGGAAAGGCGGAAATGCCGGCCGCGCCGATAACCGGGTTAATCTTTTCTGTCCGGAACAGGTTCAACAGCTTGCAAAACAGCACCCCGCCGGCGGTGTCAAAGATAAAGGCTACCAGGCCCATGGCCATCACCATCAGCGTCTGCCAGTTTAAAAAGGCGCTGGCTTCCATGGTGGAACCGATGGTGATCCCTAACAGCAGGGTCACCAGGTTGGCCAGCTCATTCTGGGCCGCTCGGGACAGGTTGTCGACCACACCGCACTCCCGCAGCAGGTTGCCGAACATCAGCGAACCGATGAGGGCGACGCTGATAGGGGCGATAATGCCGGCTATCACTGTCACCACGATGGGGAAGAGGATACGCACCAGTTTGGACACTGGTTCCCCTTCCCGGTAGGGCATGCGGATCATGCGCTCCTTTTTGCTGGTCAGCGCCCTGATGACCGGCGGCTGGATGATGGGCACCAGGGACATGTAGGAGTAGGCGGCTACCGACAGCGGCCCCAGCAGGTGCTGGGCGAACTTGCTGGCGACGTAAATGGTGGTGGGGCCGTCGGCGGCGCCGATGATGCCGATAGAGGCGGCTTCTTTGATGTCAAAACCCATGGCCGCGGCGGCGACGATGGTGGCGAAGATGCCGAACTGGGCGGCGGCGCCGAAGATCATCATGATGGGGTTGCGCAAAAGGGGCACGAAGTCGCACATGGCGCCGACGGCGATGAAGATGAGGACCGGGAAGAGCTCGTTTAAAATGCCGGCGTGCAGCAGCACCGTCAAGAAGCCTCCTTCGCCTACCGCCGAGGAGAAGGGGATATTGGCCAGGATGGCGCCGAAGCCGATGGGTAATAAAAGCAGCGGTTCGTACTCTTTGGCGATGGCCAGGTAGATGAGCAGGCCGCCGATGGCGAACATGATGACATCCTGCGGCGTCAGGCTGGTGACGCCAATGAGAAGATCTTGCACGGGGAAAGCTCCTTTATGTAAAATAATAGTAATTACCCTGAAAATGGCGTTCGGAGGCAGGAAGTCGGAGGTCGGAGCCTCAGCGGGAACCCGGCCCTCAACCCATGCTTGTTTAAATTGCTGGCATAATACCGCGGATAAAGGTTCCTCGGACGAGACAAGGGGACGGTTCTCTTGCCTGCGCTTTTGTCAGCGAGCTGGAGGCAAAGAATCAAAAGAAAAGGACCGTCCCCTCCTACCTCTCCTGCCTGGATCCCCCTGCCTCGACAGGCAAAAGGACCGTCCCCTTGCCTGCTTGCCCTGAAAAAAACGTTCTGGCGAATCAATATGCTGCTGCACCGGGGGTGGGGCAGGTTCCCTCCGGNNATCCTTGGACCTCGCTTCGCAGGCCAGCACTCTACGCCTGAACTATGGTCACCAACGGCTCGCCGACGTTGACGCTGGCGCCTTCGCTGACGTGGACCTCTTTCACCGTACCGGCGCTGGTGGCGGTAATCTCGTTTTCCATCTTCATGGCTTCCAGGATGAGCAAGACTTGTCCGGTTTTGACCTGGGCGCCGGGTTTGACCTTGATGGCTATGACTTTACCGGGCATAGGGGCGGTAATGGTGCCGGGGCCGGCTGCTCCCCTGGTGGCAGGGGCTGCAGGGGTGGGGGCGGCGGCAACCAGGGGTACAACCGGGGGTGGCGGGGGTGCGGCTGCTACCGGTGCCGGCACGGATGCGGGTGCGACCGCCGGCGAAGGCACCGCTGCTGCGGGTGTTGCTCCGGTTACGCCGGGCGTTACCCCTTTTTCTTCGACGTTTACTTCATAACGCTGACCGTTGACGGTAATTATGTAGGTCTTCATCTGCAAAACCTCCCGCGTAAGTTAGCTGGCATGGCTCCAACCAGCTCCTGGCGGCCGCTCTGCACCCACAGGCTGGTGGCTGCTTCTCGCCGCCGGAACGGCAGGGGTGAGGGAGAGGTATCGCCGGCGGTGGCTACGGCGGCGGCGATGACGGCGATGAGGGCGGGATCCAACCCGGCAGGTACGCTTGCGTCTGCCGCTACCGTCGCTTCTGCCGCCGGCGCCGCTCTTTTTTCTTCTCCCTCCTCTATCGCCGCGGCCTGGGCTTCATCCCGCCGCTGGCTCCACCTCGCCAGGATGATCCCGATAAAGGCCAGGATTATCAGAGCCAGTAATCCAGAATAGGGCATGGCTTTCACCTCGCAGGAAGTACTCTCATAGCTTGCTCCAAACCTCACTGCTATATAATACATTAACGAGTATCAATTGAAAAGGGGTGAAAGGCATAAGAACCAATCCATCGTTCGTTAAAAATTCGTAACTACTCAGGCCATCAACCAAT
>DFYS01000166.1 GCA_002383405.1 Moorella sp. UBA4076 | reverse complement strand
CCGATGGCCCCGCTTAAGGTGCCGCAAATGTCACCGACGACATCGGTGGCTAAACTGGCCACCCGGTCGGCATTACGCAACAGGTTCAAGGCCTGGCGCGCGCCAGGGACCTTTTTGGCAGCCCGGGCGTGCAGGGGTGCCTCAATGGCGGCTGCTGCAGCTACCCCAATTATATCAAAAACAATCCCGGTCAGGATAATTAGCAGCAACAGCGTAAAAGAGAAGATGATCGAAATTATTTTTTCCAGAAAAACCTGGGAACTATAACCAACGGCCAGGGCTATAAAAAAAGTCCCCCCGCCCATGGTGAGGGCATTTCTCCAGGAGGAACGACCTTGCGCTCTGGTCAAATTTATCTCTGGCCTCCTACTTAAATAGAGGTAAAAGGTGAGAGACTTGTAGGAACTAGCCTTGCCAGTTCCTGATTGAAGTCTGCCACGTTGCCATTTTCATCCTTCTACTGGTGCCGCCAGGGCGAGATGGGCGTCTACTGCCATCATGCCTGTTGCTTTATAAAAAAAATTCCGGTGGGTGGCAACTGGCCGGATAAATGTTATGGCTTAGGTCCAGTAGGTTTTCCCGGCACCCTGCCACGCGTCGCCGCCGTGGCGGTTTCCCTTTAAAGGGTGTCCTGCACCGTCACCGGTAGCAGGACTGGATTACCACTTAGCACATACTTTAATCCCCGGCCAGCCTTACGAGTGGGTAAACAGCCTAGGAGTTTTCCTCGACAAAGCCCGCCATCCCCTAGCCTCTTTTGCAATAATGGTTTCCGCTCCAGGCGTTGCCGCCCGCATCCACCATTACCGCTCAAGGCAGGCTACACTGCAGCCAGCACCCTCCGTACCAACTGCAGGTTTCCACCCCGGGCCATAGTATTCGTCCCTGCCAGGGACTTTCCCACGCACCCGGGTCTCCACGGAGGAAGGGTCCACGCCTACATGCCATTGTAGATCGCCCCCCCTCCTTAACTCCCAGCACCAACCCCCAACTGGGCGTCGGCAGCCAGCGCCAGGAACTTCATCGTTGTGCCCTTGACGGATTTTTAGGCCCGCCTTCAAAGATGGCAGCGTTGACTAGAATACTGCGCCACCCACCGAACTAATGCAGTCATTAAATTTTATTGACAGGACTTATTATAAGATATCTGGCTTTAAACCGCAAGCACCATGGCCAGAGGCTCCTGGTAACCTTGAGCTGCCTGTGCTGCTGGACGGCAGCCATCACCAGCATTCCTTTGCCCCCTGCCGCGGACACCTTTATGCTCGCCCGCAAACCAAGGTCGGAGGCAGGGCTCATATTTTTGTCTCCTGCTGTTGCTGCGCCGGGTTCGGTGCGTCTTTACGCAGCTGCGGTGACGTATTTTATTCAGCTATCTGAAAAAACCCGGTTTAGGCTCCTCGATTAAACCAGAAGTCAAATATGTTTGTCGTATTTATGTTAAGTAGTACCTGGCTGCCAGCTAAAATTTCGAGAAAGTTTCTATCCCTGGCGGTTAAGAACATAGCCGGCGATAAGGCGCAGGGGTTCAGCAGCCGCTCCCAGAGTGCTGGCTATATCCTGCGCTTCGTTACAGAGCTGCCCGGCTGCCCCGCGCGCCTTCTCCAGGCCCAGGCAGGCCGGGTAGGTGGCCTTGCCGCGGGCGGCATCGACGCCGCCTGCTTTACCCATAGTGGAAAAATCTCCCTCGATATCAAGAATATCGTCCATGATCTGGAAGGCCATCCCCAGCGTTTCGCCATAACGCGCCAGCAGGGCCAGTTGCTCCGCATCTGCCCCGCCCATGATGCCGCCCAGGCGCAGGCAGGCGCGGATGAGGCTGCCGGTCTTGTGGCTATGGATATAATTAACTGTTTCCAGGGCGACCGGTCGCTCCTCAGCTTCCATATCCACCACCTGGCCGCCGATCAATCCCTGGCTGCCGGCGGCCAGCGCCAGCTCAGTCACCGCCTGCAGAACCCTGGCCGGCGCAATGCCGTCCGGCACCTGGCTTAAAACTGCAAAGGCCTGCGTCAGGAGGGCATCGCCGGCCAGGATGGCAATGGCTTCGCCGTAAACTTTATGGCAGGTGAGCCGGCCGCGGCGATAATCGTCATTATCCATAGCCGGCAGATCATCATGGATGAGGGAATAGGTGTGAATGAGCTCCACCGCGCAGGCAGCCGGCAGCAGGGGTGCAAGCAAACTGCCGGCCGCTTCACCCGCTGCCAGCACCAGGATGGGCCGCAGCCGCTTGCCGCCGGCGAAAAGGCTGTAGCGCATCGCCCGGTGAATGGCCGGGGGATAGCTCTCTTCAGGCGGCAGGCTCTTTTCCAGGGCTTCCTGAACCAGTTCCCGGCGGGCGGCCAGATAACTATGAAGCTCCGTAACCCTCACCCCCGGCAAGAGTCATTTCCTTGACGACCACTTCGCCCTCCTGGACCAGGAGGGCCTGGAGTTTACCTTCAACCTCCTGCAGGCGCTGCCGGCACAGGCGTACCAGGCGGATCCCTTCCTGGTAGTGGGTGAGGGCATCCTCCAGGGTCAGGCCTTCTCCTTCCAGGGCGCGGACGATATCTTCCAATTGTTGCAGGGCTGTTTCAAATTTGAGCTGTTCGTCTACTGGCATCTATCTAACTGCCTCCACAAATAGCGTTCTACCCTGAAAATAGCGTTCCGCC
>DFYS01000161.1:7729-8840 GCA_002383405.1 Moorella sp. UBA4076 | reverse complement strand
TTCCCTGGATGAAAGCGGGCTGCTTCTGGTACTTCAGGATGACGACGGCCGGCGGGAATCCTACGTCCTTAGCAGCAACGTTGACGTAGAGAGCCGCGACGGCCGCGACGAGCTGGATGAAATCAGGCGCGGCGATTATGCAGAGATTACCCTGGACGAAGATACTGTCACTGATATCAAACTGCGTACCGAGTTAACCCTCTGCGTTGAAGATATCCGGGAAGAATATGAACGCATCGATGCCGAGGACGAAGATGGCGATACTTACCGGCTCTATATTCGCGATGGCGTTGATCTGGTAGTGCCGGGGATCGAATTTCCCGACGTGGAAGACGTACGCGAAGGCGCTACCGTCCGGGCCGCCTACCTGGGTGACGGCCTGGAAAGAGTAGAGGTTGTGCAGCCGCAGCGGGGGGAGGTGACGGCGGTTAACACCTATAACCGCACTGTCACCCTGGCTCGCTATGACGGGGTCACCGATACTCTGGACTTCTATAAAGGCAGCGAAGTCATTGTCAGTGGCAAGCGATATGATAGTCTTAGTAAGCTGGCTGCCGGCAACCGCGTGGAAGTGGTGGAGAATGTTAAGGGCGGTTATACCTTCAAAGTGATGCGGCAGGTCAGCGGCACCCTGGTCGCCGATGTCGATGCCTACTATTTATACGAAGAAGGCCTTAACCTGCGCCCGACCGCTACGCCGTGGCGCCAGGAGTCCTACGATGTAGCCGGGGACGCATATGTCCACGACTCCAGTGGCTCCCTGGCTGCAGCCACTCTGAAAAAAGGCTGGCAGGTGCGGCTGTACTTGCTGGATGACGTGGTGTATGAGGTCGAAGTAATGTAAGGGGAAATATAGAAGGCGTAAAAAGGGGCTGCCTGTTAGAGGCAACCCCTTTTTTCGTTATTATTACGGCGTGACAACAGGGTTAGTGAAAACATCGGCCACATCGATGGTCAGGCCAGCGATTACCCGGGAACAGACGCTGCCCTCTTGTGCTGCTTCCTGGTCCAGTTTAAATTTACCTTTATCCAGGGTAAAGACCTGGATAGATTTTTCCTCCGGGTCAACTATCCAGTACTCCCGGACGCCATGCTTTTCATAGGAGCGGTA
>DFYS01000161.1:7321-7535 GCA_002383405.1 Moorella sp. UBA4076 | reverse complement strand
CCCTCCGGTAATTGCCGGTAATCGTCGTAGGTGTAAACCCTATCTCTGGTAAAAGCCAATTCTTCCAGGGCCAGACTCACTCCAGGTCACCTCCGAATTTATCCTTGTAAATATTCTACCATGTTTTTGTCCTGGAGGCTACCCTGTAAATAGATGTGAGAAGTGAGAGGTGAGATGTAGGAGGTGGGTAGGAACTGGCTGCGCCAGTTTCTGA
>DFYS01000161.1:3164-7289 GCA_002383405.1 Moorella sp. UBA4076 | reverse complement strand
TAATCCTTGGACCTCGCTTCGCAGGTCTCGGACGCGGCATACTTAAGCCCTGCGAGCTTAAGAATTGTGGCCGCGCTGTTTCCGCGGGCCTCATCCGCTTTCGATACTCGAAGGCTTAAAAATGTGCCCTCCGGGAACCTGCCCCAACCATCACCCTCACCAAAATAAGCCAGGACGGGGAATTTTTCCGGGACCGGCGGGGCAAAATGCGTAAAGATGGCTGAGATGGATTTGGCAGGAGGTTAAATTTGAAAGAAACTTTTCATTAAGGTTTTGTGCCTGGAAAGGAATGGTCATAAGTATGAAAGCAATTATCATGGCCGGCGGCGAGGGGTCGCGGCTGCGGCCCCTGACCTGCAAGCGGCCCAAACCCCTGGTACCGGTGGCCAACCGGCCGGTGATGGAGTACTGCGTCGATCTGCTGCGGGACCTGGGCGTTACCGAGGTGGGAGTAACCCTGCAATACTTACCGCGCTTGATCGAGGAATACTTCGGCGATGGCAGCGACTTCGGCCTGCACCTGCATTACTTTGTGGAGGAGCAGCCCCTGGGCACCGCCGGCAGCGTCAAGAACGCGGCGGCTATCTTAGATGAAACCTTTATTGTAGTCAGCGGCGACGCCCTCACCGATTTTGACCTGCGGCCGGCTATTGCCCGCCATAAGGAGAGCGGCGCCCTGGCCACCCTGGTGCTGACAACCGTCGATAACCCCCTTGAATACGGGGTGGTGATAACCAACCCTGACGGCAGCATCCGCTCCTTCCTGGAAAAGCCGAGCTGGGGCGAGGTCTTCAGCGACCGGGTCAATACCGGCATCTACATCCTGGAGCCGGAGGTCCTGGAACTGGTGCCGGTAGGACAGCCCTTTGACTTCAGCAAGGACCTCTTTCCCCGGTTGTTGAAGGAAAAACGGCCGCTATACGGGGTGACCCTGGCTGGCTATTGGTGCGATATCGGTAATTTGAACCAATACCGCCAGGCCCAGGAGGATATTTTAAGCGGTAAGGTTAAAGTCCGGGTGGTGGGTAAAGACCGGGGTAACGGCGTGGTAACCGGTGATGGGGCGGAGATTGACCCCGGGGCCAGGCTGGAAGGCCCGGTCCTGATCGGCAGCTATTGCCACATCGGCCGCGGAGCAGTGGTGGGTCCCTTTACTATCCTCGGACCTTACACGCGGGTGGAAGAAGGGACCAGCATTAAACGATCCATCCTCTGGGATAACGTCTATGCCGGCGAGGGTGCGGCTCTCCGGGGTGCCGTGGTCTGCAGCCGTGCCAGCCTGCAACGGCAGGCGCAGCTTTATGAAGGTGCGGTTATCGGTGACGGCAGCCAGGTGGACGCCGGTGCTGAGGTGCGGCCGGAGGTCAAGGTCTGGCCGGAAAAGTGCCTGGGGCGGGAGACGGTGGTCCACGAGAGCCTCATCTGGGGCCGGGGGACGGCGCGACCCCTCTTTGCCGGCAGCCAGGTGCCCGGTTACCTCCACGGCGATATTACCCCCTTCCAGGTGACGCGCCTGGGGATGGCTTATGGTGCCAGTCTCCCGCCCGGGGCGACGGTGGGCTTGAGCACCTTTGCCGGCGGTGCCGGTGAGATGCTTGGCAAGGCCATGGCCGCCGGCCTGATGGCTGCCGGGGTAAAGGTGGCCGGCCTGGGCCGGCTGCCCACCCCGGTCCACCGTTTTGCCGTCCGCTCTTTAGGGCTGGCCGGTGGCTGCCATATCAAGCGCGATGCCTCGCAACCGGATAAGGTCTGGCTGCACCTGGTCAATGAGCGCGGCCACGACCTGGCGCCGGGGGCGGTGCGCAAGATCGAAAACCTCTACTGGCGGGAGGACGGCCGCCAGTTGAAAGAGGTGAAGGGCAGCACCTTTTACCCGGCCCTTGAAGAAACCTACCGCGAATGGTTGTTGACGACCCTGGATGAAGGTGGACTGAAAAGGAAGCCCATCAGGGTCGCCCTGGGGTGCCAGGGGAAAATAGCTGAGCTGGCTGGCCGGGTTTTGCAGGACGCCGGGGCTGACGTGATACGGCTGGACCTGGACCCGGAAAAGGGCTGGAGCACCGCCCAGGGGGACCTGCCCTTCTTTGCCGCCGAAATCCGGCGCTATAACGCCGACCTGGGGGCCGCTATAGATCTCAATGCTGAGGGGCTAATCCTCTTTACCGCTGCCGGCCGCCGGCTGTCAGCAGCTCAGCAGCAGGCACTCCTGGCCCGTGTTTACCTGGAGGCCCACCCGGAGGCAACTCTGGTGTTGCCGGTAACAGCCTCGCGAGCCGTCGAGCTGTTGACGGGACGCCTGGGCGGCCGCGTAGAGCGGGTCAAGAGCCACCCCGGTATTCACCAGGAGGCGATGGCCCGGGCGGACGCGGAGAGCGGGGCCGGCAGGCGGCAGCTTGAAAGCAGCACCGCAGCTATCCTCCCGGCCAGCAGCGAGACTAACGCCGGTTGGCAGCCGCCGCAGGTTGGTGAAGGACAACAGCCATTGTTTCCTGCGGGCGACCGCGGGAGCCGCCCGATCAGGTCGGGAGTCGGCAATTCTACGGCTAAAGACCGACCTGCAAGTGACCGCGGGAGCCACCTGAGAGGTGCAGTACCGGACCAGCAACAACTGCAACTGGATGCTCTGGCAGCCCTTTTGTATCTGACAGGCTGGCTGGCCCGGCAGGAAGAGAGCCTGGACCGGGTGGTAGACAGCCTGCCCCCGGTTTATACTGCCAGCCGCACCGTGCCTTGCCCCTGGGAAGCCAAGGGCCGGGTCATGCGCACCCTGATCGGCGAGGAGCCGGTCGAGCGGGTGGAACTCCTGGACGGCGTCCAGGTACGCCACGACGCCGGCTGGTCGCTGGTGCTGCCCGATGGGGAGGCACCTCATTATCGCATTTACAGTGAAGCCTTTTCTCAGGAGGCGGCTGAAGAACTGGCCGGCTTTTATGAACAGCGCCTGCGGGAATTAATCGCCCACGATAAGAATTAGGCGGCATCCCCGGCCCCCAGGGCCGGGTTTTTTATCGACAAATATTACTTGCTAGTACTATGACCTGGTGGTAGAATAGAGCCAACAGGAGGTGAAAGCTATGCAACAGATTCGCTGGCATGGTCGCGGCGGCCAGGGCGCTGTGACTGCGGCGCGCATCTTCGGCCTGGCGGCAGCCGTCTATAGCGGATGGTACGCTCAATCCTTTCCTTCCTTTGGTACCGAGCGGCGGGGGGCGCCGGTGACGGCCTTTACCCGCCTCGATGACCGGCCTATCCGCGACCGCAGCCAGGTTTCTAACCCTGATTACGTGGTTGTGCTGGATGCCACTTTGCTGGAAACCACGAATGTCTTTGCAGGCTTAGCAGAGGGGGGCGCTGCGCTTATCAACTCCAACTCTCAGGTGGCTGCCGGCCGGATGCCGGCCACAACCCGTATCGACTACCTGGATGCCACCGGCCTGGCGCGGGAGATCCTGGGTACGCCCATGGTTAATACAGCTATGGTGGCGGCCCTGGCAGGGGTAAGCAGCCTCCTTACCCTTGAAGCGGTCGAACGGGCGATTGCTGACGTCCTGCCGCCAGGGCTGGTGGAGAAAAATGCGGCGGTAGCCCGGCGGGCCTACGGGCTGGCGCGGAGACTGAGCACCCAAACGAGTGCTGCTGCCTCTGCGGCGGGCAAATAACGCTGCAGCGCCTGCCATGAAATAGATGCAGGAGGCAAGAGGCAGGAAGCAAGAGGGTCGCCGGAACCCCGCACTCAAACCCATGTTTGTTTAAACTGTTTGCATAAACGCTTAGTACGACGTTTTTCCACTTGAGCAACTAAGTTGATAGTTGAGTGCGGGGTTCCTGATTGAAGCCTGCTGCTTTGCCATTTTTATCCTTCTGCTAGTGTCGCCCGGCGGCATGGGCGTCTACCCTGAAATAGATGCAAGAGGTGAGAGGCCTGGAAGAACTGTTTGCGCCAGTTTTTGATTAAACATTCCTGCTGGCCTTGTCGTCGCCATGTAGCAATGTCTCTGTCAGAGCCAGGCGGCAAGCCGACCTGGATTAGCGATACTGATAGAAGGCAAACTCATACAGGCGGATTAAAGAAATTATCCCCGGATGCAATTTCGTATACGGAGGGATGCTGGTGCTAAAAGAAGA
>DFYS01000161.1:514-3062 GCA_002383405.1 Moorella sp. UBA4076 | reverse complement strand
TGCGCGGCGGAATGCCCCCGGCAGGCCCTGACTATGGTGAAGGAGGGTGGCGATAATGCGCGCTTACTTGAACGGTAACGAGGCAGTAGCTGCGGCGGTAAAGCTGGCGCGGGCGGAAGTAGTGGCCGCCTATCCGATCACCCCCCAGTCGACCATCGTGGAAAAGGTGGCCGAATATATCGCCGGCGGGTCCATGGCAGCGGACTACATACGGGTAGAATCAGAACACGCCGCCCTGGCGGCCTGTTACGGAGCGGCTGTGACCGGAACGCGGGTTTTTACGGCCACCTCCTCCCAGGGGCTGGCCTATATGTTTGAAATGCTTCCCTATGTCAGCGGTTGCCGCGTGCCCCTGGTCATGGCCGTGGTCAACCGCGGCCTGGCGGCACCCTGGACCATCTGGGCTGACCATCAGGACGCCATCGCCTGCCGCGATACGGGCTGGATCCAGCTCTATGTAGAAACGGCCCAGGAAGCCCTGGATACCTGCCTGCAGGCCTATAAAATTACCTGTCACCCGGATGTCCTCACCCCCGTTATGGTTTGCCTGGACGGCTATGTTCTCTCCCATACCGAAGAAATTGTCGACGTGCCGGTTCAGGAAGATGCGGATCATTTTCTGCCCCCCTACCGGCCGGAATATGCTGTCGATACCGGGCGGCCTTATGTCTTCGGCGTCGGCGCCGGGCCGGACCTGTACCCGGCCTTCAAATATTACCAGCAGCAGGGCCTGTTGCAGGCTAAAGAGGTCATCACAGCAGTGGACCGGGAATTCGGTACCATCTTTGACCGCACTTATGGCGGCCTGGTAGACCCCTATTTTTGTGACGATGCGGAGGTCATCCTGGTGCTGATGGGGGCTACGGCCGGGACAGCCCGGGAAGTGGTTGATGACCTGCGCGGCCAGGGGGAGCGGGTGGGCCTCCTGCGCCTGCGCAGTTTTCGGCCCTTTCCCGTGGAAGACCTGCAGGCCCATCTTGCCGGGGTCGGGGTAGTGGCCGTGCTGGACCGCGATTGCTCCTTCGGATATGAAGGGGTGCTGGCTACGGAGGTCAAGGCGGCCCTGTACGGACCGCCGGCGCCGCTGGCGTCCGGGTCAGGTGAGGGTTTAGAACGACTACCGGGACAGGTTCGTTCAAGTGGGGTTACGGGTGACTGTGGCGGACCGGAAGTACCAACAGACCGGCCCCTGAGAATCGGGTTTACAGACAACCCGGCCAGCCGGCCGGGGCAGCCGCTGGTGGCCGGTTTTGTCGGCGGCCTGGGCGGCCGCGATATCGACCGCGGAGAGCTGACCGGCATTTATCGCCGCTGCCTGGAGGCGTTGCGGCAGCAGGGCCGGGGTGGCGAACTAGTTGTCAGCGGCAGCTGGCAAAAATGAGACGTCCCGGAGACATCAGTGCGATTAACCGGGCTGCATCTGGACCTGTTGGGGCTGCTGGCTATACTTTCGTGCGCGGACCAACCAGGGCCGGGCTGCTTTACCGGGTGGCCAGCATTTTTGATTCCAGGTCAGCCATCACCGGAGAAGGGCCGGCCTCGTGGCTTAAAAAGTCCGGCGCCGGGCGGGCTAGCCAGGCGATTTGCTGCTATCCCGGGGGAGCGGGTTAAAATGCAGGGGATTTACCACCAAAGCGACAGAACGGAGGGTAACTGCTAAATGGTTAAGATAAAAGAACTGCCCGATGCCGAGCTGGTCCAGGGTTCCTACGCCTGCGCCGGCTGCGGCGGCATCCTGGCCGTCCGTATGGCCCTGAAGGTCCTGGGGCCGGAAACAGTTATTGTCACCACGCCGAGTTGTCTTTTAGGGGTAACCACTTTTTACCCCCAGCTGGCCTTTAAAGTCCCCTGCGTCAATGTCACCTTCCCCAGTACGGCGGCGGCTGTTTCCGGGGTGGCGGCAGGCTTAAGACGCCGGGGGAAAAAGGGGGTCCGGGTCGTGGGCCTGGCCGGCGACGGCGGCACCGTGGATATCGGGCTCCAGGCTTTATCCGGGGCCATGGAGCGCGGCGACAATTTTATCTTCATCTGCTACGACAACGAGGCCTATATGAATACCGGCGTGCAGCGCAGCGGCGCCACGCCCCTGGGGGCGCGGACGACGACGACCCCCGTCGGCAGTGTCGGCCGGGGGGAGGAACGCCCCAAAAAAGATATGCTGGCTATTGTCGCCGCCCATAATATCCCCTATGCCGCTACAGCCAGCATCGGCTACCCCCAGGATTACCTGACCAAGGTGCAGAAGGCCATGAATGTGGAAGGGCCGGCCTACATCCAGGTCCTCTCCCCCTGCCCGCCGGGCTGGGGCTACCGCAGCGACCTGACGGTAAAGCTCGCCCGTCTGGCCGTCCAGACCGGCCAGTGGCCCCTGGCCGAATATGAAAACGGGCAGCTGATGGTAAAGGAAATCACCAATCCAAAACCCCTGCGTGACTACCTGACGTCCCAGGCTAGATTTACCCACCTGGTGAGTTAAGGTAAATTTAGCGTAACTATCCTGAAAATAGATGTGGGAAGTGGGAAGCGAGATGTGGGAGGCTGGTAGGAA
>DFYS01000161.1:0-336 GCA_002383405.1 Moorella sp. UBA4076 | reverse complement strand
AAATGCGCCCTCCGGGAACCTGCTTTACCCCGCCTACAATACTGCCGTTTTCATCCTGCTGCTGGTGCTGCAGCAGTTGCATGGGGGCCTACTCAGCCCGGCGGTCTGCATGCCGGCCTTTTTGTTTTTCTCCAGCCTGGGGCAATTTAACTACCGCTTGCGGTAGGATTTTAACGTCAAGATCGCGAATTTTGAGCAAGAAAGTTGCTTCGGGAATTGAAAGAGGGGGGATGGTTAGGACTGCACCCAATGACTGCCCCGGCTGCCATGGTATAGTATGCATTACAAAATCTGGTAACACTATGTTATAATAACCCACATTTCGCAAGGCTATTT
>DFYS01000136.1:2638-11593 GCA_002383405.1 Moorella sp. UBA4076 | reverse complement strand
TCCATCTCACGCCGGCTGGGGCTGGTGAGGAAGCACACCGCCATCCTCTGGGCCCTCAACCTGAACATCCGCAAGCGCTTTAATCATTTTGTCGAAAAACTGCGTTCCGGTACTTTAAACCTGCCCCAGCCGTCTCTGGCCAGGCAATAAGTAGAGCCGGGTTCGCCCGGGCATCCCCCGCATGGTGCCAAAAAGCCGGTTGTAATCAACCGGCTTTTTTACGTTATTGGCTTGCATTAGCCATACCCTTGAAAGACCTCGATAACCCGGGCCACGAAAAAGGCCTGATTCTGCAACAATTTTTAGTAACATTAAAAAGCCGCCGAGCCCTTACTACTAAAGGCCTCAACGGCTTTTTTTTACTGCAGTTACTGCAAAAGACATATCGCCAGCCGCTATAATGCCAATTGAGTGCTGAGTCAAAATATCTATGGCAACTGGCTCGCACCTTACTTGCTACTGTTGCCGCTGGCCTGATTGCCGCCAGCTGGCGGCTGCTGCGAGTTGCTTCCTGCCCCTGTCTGGCTGGCTTGCTCTTTAGCCGCTTCCGCCTGCTTGATCATCTCCTGGACCTGATCGGCCATTTCTTTCTCCGGGTTATGCTTCAAGATTTCCTGCCACTGGTCGATGGCCCCCTGAAAATCGCCCTTTATGGAAGCCAGGTACATACCGAAGGTCATGCGCGCGTTGTTGTCATTCGGGTCAGCCTTGATGGCGGCCTGGAAATTATCCTCCGCCAGTTTGGTATCGCCGGCGTACAGCGCTGCTCCGGCCAGGCGGAGATTGATGTCCTTTTCCGCCGGATTGAGTTTTAAAACCTGCTGGTAGCTGGTTACCGCCGCTTTGAAGCTCGCGGCAGCCTTGGCCTGGTCGCTGCCGGCGAAAAGGTACAGGGTCCCCAGATTGTACTGGTTATCGCCCAGTTTCAATATGGTTGCTACATCATCGGGCTTCGCCTGAGCCTCTTTTTGCAGGTTACCCATTTCGGTTTCCAGCTGGCTGATCTGTTCCTGTATCGCCTTTTGCATGGCTTCAGCCTGCTCAGCCTGCTGCTGGGCTGCATCGCCGGCCGCGGCCTGGTCGTCCGCAGGCGGGACATTCGGCACCCTGGGTGAAGCAAAAATAGCATAACTGCCCACCAGGCCGATACTCAAAACGACTACGAATAAAACCCCCAGCACCGGCCGCTTTTTACTCAGCCGGCGCAGGGAAGTCATCATCCCCATCTTATCATCCCTCCAAAATGAGATATGAGAAGTGGGAGGTGAGATGTGGGGGCTTTAAAAACTTGCTCAAGCCATTCCTGATTAAAGCCTGCCTGCTCTCATTTCTCCCGTTTGTTGCTGCAGTATGCCACCATGATTGGCTCACTCGCAATAAGATGTGCTGTGTGGCGACAAATTGCCATCAGCGTCTCTTCTTAACTTCATAATATCTTAAGCAACAAGCAGTGTCAATGGAAGGATATTAAAGCGACAAAAAAACCCCGGACCCAAACAGCTCCAGGGTTTCCTGCTTCCTGCTTCCTGCTTCCTGCATGGGCCGCCGGCCCTTGCTGATTTAACCCCCTCAGCTGAAACGGCTGCCGGCCGGTGCGGCGCAGCTGCCGCCACTGCTGCTGCTACCGCCCAGGATGGTGATCCCGGTGAAGAGCTGCTGCAGTTTCCCACTGCCGCAGGCCGGGCAGGTGGCTTTATCTTTATCCTTCCACGACATCTTGACTGTAAAGCGGTTCCCGCACTCCTGACAGCGGAAATCATAAGTCGGCACGATTTTCCACCCCCATCGTTTTACCATTGACTATTTTACTACGCTCTTTTTTCGCTGTCAATATCCGGCGGCAGAAAACTGCGGGCTAAATAAAAAAACCGGCGGTAATCCTGTCTGGCAGGATTACCGCCGGGGGCATGGCGCTGGCTCTATTATTCTATTATAAAGAAACAATATTCTCGCCCTCATTGCGTGGTTCTTCGACTTTAATACCCAGCCATTGCAGGCGTTCTACCCAATCCTGGCTGACTTCCGGCCTGCCGGGGAGTGACTTGCGGCCGTCCATAATCCTTAGCCCCCTTCAACCAGCTTACTCTATCTTTATTATAATACCTTTTTCTTTTTTCGCAAGGACTTAGGATTAAACAGCCGTATTTACCTGCCGGAAAGCAAAATTTCGTCCCTCAACGGACGCTTGCAGGCTTTTCCTGTCCCTGAGTCTCCCCAGCATTCGGTAAAACCATTTCCCAACCTGGCTTAGCCGGAGTATAACCTGCCACACTATTTCTTTTCCACTTTGCGAAGATCTTCGGAAATAATCGCGTAATAAAACCAGCCTGCGCCTTGATCCCGCTGAAAAAGGACCATTGAACACAGTGGTCTTAAACTGTTACACCGGCCTGTACTCCGTTTCCTGTCGATAGCATTAATCCCATTCAGCCAGCCGCTGCGGTTCGAGAATAGTAATGCGCTGGCGCTCAACGCCTACCAGCCCCAGGCGTTTGAAGTCACTTAAAATCCGCGCCACTGTTTCCCGGGTGGTGCCGATAAGGCTGGCCAGCTCCTGCTGGCTTAAATTGAGATCAATGGTCATCCCGTCCTCCCGCGGCGTCCCATAATCCCGCGCCAGCTGCAAAAGGCTCCCGGCCAGGCGGCCGTAGGCCCCTTTCAGGGCCAGGTCGCGGCTGTGCTGCTGCGCCTGGCGCAGGCGCCGGCTCATGACTTTAATGATCTTGACGGCTATCTCCCCGTGCTGGCTCAAGAGCTTTTCCATGTCCGCATTGCGGATAATACCCACTTCAGTATCTTCCAGGGTCTGAGCCGTCGCCGGGTAAGGGCCGCCATCAAAGAGCAGTACTTCGGCAAAAATCTCGCCTTCGCCAACAAAATGGAGGATCTTTTCCCGCCCGTCCTCCAGCACCTGAAACAGCTTAATGGTTCCTTTTTTAACGAAGTAAAAAGCGTCGCCAGGCTCGCCTTCCATAAAAATGTACATATTCTTGCGGTAACGCCGCCACAGGGCCAGCGAGGCAATGTGCTGCAATTCTTCCGGGGTTAAGCCCGCAAATACCGGCACCTGGCGCAAAAAGTTCCAGTTCGCACTCATACTCTGCACCTTCTTTAAGGAACACCTGGTTCAAAAAAGCTCACGATACCTAACAAGAGTTGGTTTTTTGGGGGACGTGGCCAGCGGCTTGAACCAGAAGCTTTTTGCTGGTAGCCAGAGTCTGCCCCACGCCAGGGAAACCGGTTTTGCCGCCAAAGCGGTGCGCCGGCCAGACTTGCTTTACGCTTACCTGCCATGGCAGTGCAAGTCCTTCAGCCGGCCAGGCGCCGCCATCCTGCGGCAGAGAACGGTGTTCCCGTCACTTCAGGACCTTCCCAGGACCATATCCCCCTCATTATTGAGATAGGCCATTATCTGGTTCTCTTCATTATCCATCGGTCGGATGCGCTTGCCGATCTGGAGCGTGCTGTTGGGCCAGATCTTGCCGGCTTTGATCAGCTTGCCCTCAGCGACCCGCACCAGGGTCTTCGCCCCACCGCTGGAGCCGATTTCCTGGGCATAGACATCACTGCCGGCGATAATACTCCCGCCCCGGAAAACACCCTGGATATCTACTTTGCCGCCAGCGACAATCTCGGTGTTGAAGCAGCCCCGCCCGGTAATTTTCACTTCACCACTGGCCTGTAGTTTACTGTTCAGGGCGTAACTCAACGTGATATGGCCGCCATCCAGGGGTATTTCCCGGCAATAGGACAGCATCTCCTGGACAGCAGCCGCCATTTGGGCCAGTTTGGCCTCATTGAGTCCCTGGATCGCCGCCGGCGTCTGGAAGGCGCGCGCAAGTTCACGCCCCAGCTGGGTCAGCTTATGCTCTTCCGCGCCGCCTTCGACGCTCCTGGTCAGCTGCCCCAACCGTGACGTCAGGGCGGGGAGCTTCTTAAACTTGTTTTCCACCAGTACCGCAATCAGGTAGCCGGCATGGAGATGGCCGGCCGCTTTGCTTTGCTTCCTGGCGCCTTTTTCCAGCTGGCCGGCGGCAATCTGGAGCAGAGGCAATTGCCGGGCCAGTTCAGACAGGATCGGCTCCACACTTAAGTAGACGCTGCTCGTACCCCCGGCCACCAGTATCGAGCCGATGCAATTACGGCGGATTAGAATCGAACCCCCGGTGCGAACTGCAGCCTGGGTCACATCACCGCTGATTTCCACGTCCTGGCTGGCTGCCACCTGCATGGTTTCGGTGACATTGCCGGTAATATTAATGCTGCCCTTGAACTTCAGGTTGCCGGAACTCAAATCAACATCGCCCTGGTGCAGCAAAACGGGGATGACGTCAATGATCACCTGGCTGCGGCGCTGCCGCAGCTGGGGTCGCCCTTCGCTCGCAGCCACGCAGCGCTGCCCGTCAATAACCTCCGTCCCCTTGCCGGCCACCAGCTCGATATCCCGCGGTTCAGGGGGCGGGATGGTCTTGCCGGTTACTGTCATCCCCGGTTCACCGGGCTGGGGGGGTACTTTGACAGCCAGCAGGTCCCCCGCGGCCACCGAAGCCCGTACTACCATCTCCCGGTAGTCCACCCGCTCCTCCTCGCCCACCTCTTTCCTGGCAGTGGCGCTGGTACTAAAAAGGTACTCCACGCGGGCGTCTTCAGGCGGGCGGGGTGCACGCCCGCAGGCGACGATTATCTCCGTACTGGTGGTTGCCTGGCAGGCCTGCTGAATGGCTGCTTCGTCACGTCCATAGACCACCTGCTGGTTGTTTAGCTCTGCCAGGAGTTCCTCCCCTGTCAGTGCCGGCAGGGCTGTTTCTACCAGCTCGCCCTGCAATTCAAGGCGCTGCGCCGGGAGATGGTCCTTCAACCTCCAGGTGCGTTCATAAGCGGGCTTGATCAGCACCCTGGCCGTCAGGCCGTCAGCGGCCAGGACCAGTTTCCATTCACCGGCTTTTTGCTCCACCTGTGACTTTACTGTAACTATGTCGCCGGAGCGGACGGCTGCCTCGCCAGGGGCGGGCTGCTCATTGACATAAACCTCAAACCGCTCCCCGGCAATGATTGTCGCCGGGGGCTCCCCTCCGGTGACAATTATCTGTCCGTTTTCTACCCGTGCCAGGCCGGGCCGGACCTCTTCCGGCAGCTCTGCCGCCGGCGCCGTTACCTCGGTCAACCCGCCGCGACCGCCGCCCCCCTCCTCTGTCATTACCATTCCCGTACCATCTCCAGCAGCAACCTCCCGGTCCGTGCCAACCGCCATATCCGTCACCCCTGCCGGCCGCGCAATAATCACCGCCGGCCGGCGGCCGAGCCCCAGAAAACCCTCGCTGCCGGCGTCGATTACTTCTACTGCCAGTTCTGTGGCTAGTACCTCCAGAAGGGCGGCCGCCCTCTGCACAGCCTCGGCTACCGTCCGGCCTTCAACCCGCAGCCCCTCACCGGTCACGTCCTCCACCTCTAGACTAATTATTGTCTATATTTAAATTCTCGGTTAAAAGAGTAAAACCTTTAAAGAAATAGCCAGGCGGTAAAAATTCCCCTGGCTCAATGCTCTTTCTGGTCATTACATTCCGGACAGATACCGTAAAACTCCAGGCGGTGGTAAAGTATCCTGCCGCCGCCACAGGCTTCGGCTTCCCTTTCCAGATCCTTATGCAACGGCATATCCAGGTCGACAATCCGGCCGCAGTGCAGGCACACAAAATGATAATGGTTCTCCGGATTGCCATCGTAGCGGCTGTAGGTGCTGCCGTAGTTTAATTCCATTATCTCCCCGGCATCCCTTAAAACCCCCAGATTACGATAAACCGTCCCCAGGCTGATATCGGGCAGTACTTTACGCGCCTGGGCATAGATCCAATCCGCCGTTGGGTGGCTCCTGGTATGGCGCAGGATATCGAGAATAACCTTTTTCTGTTTGGTCATGCGCTTGCCAATCTGTTCCATAATCTCCACCATCTTGATAATAACGATTACTAGTTTTAGTTTAATCCATTTTCTCCTCGTTGTCAATCTCTAAACCGGTATCCTGGCCCCATTCCGGCATAGCATCAAGCAGTATTTTCTGGATATCAGCCAGCAGGCGGGCTACGCGGGCCTCGGCCTCCAGGTAAGCGGTTATGGCGGGGTTGAGATTAATAATGCGGTAACTCTCTTCCAGCGCCTGTTTTAGCTCCTGGTCCGGTTCCTTGCCGCTTAAAACCGCCATCTCCAGCTCCAGCTGGCGGCGGCGAAAATCACGCAGCATGTCCATGCTGCTGGTACTACCGGCCAGTTTGGCCCGGGCGAGGCGAAAATCGTTGTACTCGCCGCTGCGGCCCAGGGCGCGCGCCAGTTCGTGGGCGCGGTCGTAGACATCCATATAAAGATCACCTTCCTTTTAAAATTGTTAACTATCCTGAAAATAGCGTTCCGCCGAACCTTACAGGCTGACCTGGCCGCGGTAACCGGCGGCGATAAACAGGACTCCCAGGACTAAAAGGAATAAGCCGCAGGCGATAATCAGGTAGCGGTAGGCTCGCTGGTTGATAACCCGCCGCCCGGCGGCTACCCCGGCGGCAACCAGGGAGTACCAACTCAGGTCGGATAAAATATGGCCGCTGAAAAAAAGGCTCACTCCGGCGGCTCCCAGGCGGGTAGCCTGGGCGACAAAGGTGGCGCCGATGGTTGCCCACCAGAGCAGCCAGTAGGGGTTGGCCAGGCTGATCAACCCGCCGGCGGTTATAGTATGTAAAACCGGGCGTGGTGGCAGGACGGGAGCAGTATCGCTATCCCCCGGCTGTAGCTGCAATCGAACCTGGCCCCGGATAGCGCCGCGGACCATGTCCGCCCCCAGCCATATTAAAACCGCCCCGCCTATTACAGCAACAATGCGGGCTACGGCGGGATGGGCCAGGAAACCGCCCAGGCCCAGGAGGAGCAGGCCCAGCATCAGCAATTCTAAAACGGCGTGGCCGAGGACCAGGAGCGGGCCGGCGCTGGCTCCCCGCCGGGTACTCTCTTCGATGGTCAGGGTCAGGAGCGGGCCCGGCATCAGGGCGCCGGAAAGTCCCACCATGAAGGCTGTGGTAGCCAAAGCTACTAATTCTGCCGGCAAAAGATCCTCTCCCCTTATGAGATGTGGGAAGTGGGAGGTGAGAGGCGGGAGGCCCAGCACTCAATCCTGGCTTATTAAAACTGCTGATATAATCCTGAACATGATGGTTTATATCCTAAGCCACTATACTAACAATTGAGTGCTGAGTTCCTGACTTAAACTTGCCCGCCTCTCAGTTCTCCCCTGATCGCTGGCGGCGGTATGCTGCCGACAGGCGCCCTTCCCCCGCCTATTATTTATTCGGCATCCGCGCCGTTTTTCCTGCCTCCTGCCTCCTGCTTCCTGCCTCTTGCTCACTTCCCACCTCTATTATTACCGGGGTAGCAAAAATTCCGGCCAGATCGCCTGTCCTTTTCCTTATTTCCTCACGGTCAGTGGTATAAAGGTTCAAACTCTGCATACGCTCAAAATAGACGGAGCCGGAAAAGGTGAAACGCTGGTACAGCCCGTCGCCCTTTTCCACCTGGCGGCGGGTAAAAGCGATTATATCGCCGCTGGCCAGGGACGACGGTAAAACCACAGGTTCCATCCCTGCCGCCAGACGGGCGGCGTTATGGCCGGCCAGGGTGCCGGTAACGATGGCTTCCGTATGCCCCACAAAGGGGCCGGCCCTTTCGCCGGCGCAAAACACGTTACTTAAACCCTGGACCTGCAGGGCATCATCGCGGGGGGGCATGGCCAGAAAACGGATCGAATTGCCGCTCCCACCGGCGTAGGGATCTTCAAACCTGGCATTTTCCAGACCTGATACCCGCCGCAGGGCTTCCAGGGGATAAAAGGGTGCCATCAGTTTGGCGGGGCCGGTATCCAGGAGAATAATATTCGCCGCGTATTCCGGCAGGTTATACTGCTGGCAGGCCTTGCGCCGCAGCATTTCGTCCTTGCCCGGCAGGTCCGGAGGCACGGGCAGGACAACCATCCCTTGCGTTTCCAGTTCCTTTACCAGCCAGGGTGCCAGGGAACCTTTATGGAGTTTGCAGGAACCGCTCATCGCCCCGCGGCCGCCGCCGCGCCGTAAAGCAGCATATTCCTTGATCCCGGCCAGGGCGGCCAGCCCCAGACGGCCGCCAAAGGCAGGGCAACGGTAAATACACATGGCGCAGCCGTTGCCATAACGGCGGCAATTGGCCGGCGGACCGGCCGTCCCGGTGGCGTCGACAAAGGCCTGACCGTAGTAAGTCCCGCCATCTGCCGTGTGTACAGCCTCGATGCGCTCCCCTTCTCTCTGGACGGCGGTCACCCGGCTTAACAGATGCACCTCCACGCCGGCCGCCTGCAGGGTACGCCGCACCAGGGGCTCGATGCGGGCGACATCATAAAGCCAGGCGTGGCGGTGGCCGGCAAAATCGAGATTGCGGTGCCGGGCGACGCTGTCGCTGAGGGCAAACAGCCGGCCGCCGCCCAGGGCGCTCATTTCCTCGGCGGCTGTAAAGCGGCCGTTGTTGCGCATTATGCCCCCCACCAGGCCGGTGCCCAGCAGCATATCAGTCCGTTCCAGCAGGGCTGCTTCTGCTCCTGCCTGGCGGGCCGCCAGCGCCGCCGCACAGCCGGCCCAACCGCCACCTGCTACCACTACCCGGGGCATGAGCAAACACCACCTTAATAAAATCGAAATTACCGCTGGCACTGCTGTACCAATTCCTGATTACACTCTGGTGCTACCAACGTTGCATGTTGGGTGGCTAAAGGCACCAGCCCCCCCGCGGGTAATTACAAGGATTTACTTATAATTATAATATAGTATCTCTGCCACCGGAGAAAGGATACTTTTATTTGTATCCTCAGGGTAGACGCCCATGCCACTGGCGCGGCACCAGCAGACGGATGAAAATGGCAGTATTATAGGCGGGGTGAAGCAGGTTCCCGGA
>DFYS01000136.1:0-2570 GCA_002383405.1 Moorella sp. UBA4076 | reverse complement strand
GGCGGAACGTTATTTTCAGGGTAGATTAAAAGACCCGGTGGATAGCACCGGGTCTTTTCCCGCCATATTGACGAAAAGAGTGGGGCCTTAATGATTCTACCTCCGCCAATAAATGTAAGAAGCGGGCATTCTGACATCAACTCCCTTACCGGACAAAGCCCCCGAAAACCAGAATGATAAAAACGCCGTAAAAGACGCCGCCGCCCATCAGCGTGTAGGGGGTGAGGTACTTCTTGCGGCTAATCTGCAGGAAAACCAGGCCGGCGGAAACGATAGCCAGGACAGCACTGATGAGCGCCCCCTGGGTTAAATTCCAGCTGGTCATGGTGATGCCCACCGCCGGGATCACCGAGCTCTGGAAGACCATGGCGCCGGTGATATTGCCCAGGGCCAGAGTGTCCTTGCCGCGGCCCACCCAGATGACGCTGTTAAACTTCTCCGGCAGCTCGGTGGCTATGGGAGCGATTACCAGGGAGAGGACAAAGGGCGGGATGCCCATAATCTGCGCCAGCTCCTCCACCCCGCTGACGAAGAGGCGGGCGCCGCCGACGATCAGCCCCAGGGCCAGGATAACCTGAACAATGATGACTAACGTGGAGGGCTCGGCTGCTTTGCGCGCCAGGTAAAGGGGATTCAGCTCCTCCCCTTCCTCCATGGTATGGCCGCTGGTGACGGTCAGATAGGCGTAAGTAACATAGGCTATCACCAGCGCGATAGCGATAATCTGTTTCCACATATGGGCTCCCAGGAAAGACGTCAGTACCGCCAAGGTATAAACCATCAGAAAGAAACTTAAATCGCGGCCCATAGTTTTGGTGTCCAGGTTCATTTTGGGAAAATTGGGCCGGCGATGCCGGTAGGCCATAACGGCTACACCGGTGATAAAAAAGGCCAGGGTGCTGAGCATAAAGGGCGCCCCCAGGATGGCGCCGATACCGATCTCCTCGCCGGCGTGGCCGGCGCCGCCAAAGACGATGGCCACAATGGGAATCATGGTTTCCGGCAGGGCGGTCCCCACTGCCGCCAGAATGCTGCCCACCGCGCCTTCGGTTAGTTTGAGCTTTTTCCCCAGCCACTCAACGCCGTTGGTAAACCCTTCGGCCCCCAGGAGGATAACTCCCAGGCTGATTAACAGTAAAATAACGTCGAGCACAAGTCTTCTCCTTTTCCATCTAAATCTAATTTAACCGTTTACTCCCTAATCCGGACAATTGTTGCTTAAGTCCTTTAGACCTCCTTCTACTAATATCTGCCGCTTCCCGGGTTTATATATATAATAGAAACGAGTTCCGCAAGGAGCTGGCGTGGTGTGAAGAACAAGATTCCCGGGTTTATATATATAATAGAAACCTTCAACGCCGGAAAAGGCGGTGAAGGTCTCGCACGTTACCTGCCAGATCCGGGCTTAATCGCCGTGTTGACGAACCTGGCACCGGATTATCCGGGGCTACTCCCCTTGGGACTATAATTTTCTATTTAATCATAGGGTATGTTTGGCCACTGTCAAGTAATGTCAAAATAATCCAGTGCTGACGCAGGTAAAATCGCGATATACCCTGTCCGCCAAAGACTTGAGCATAAGATTTGCTGCGATAAAAATTTTAACACGATGCCATAAATACAATGCCATGTCTGCGCCTCATGCGTCAGCACTGGGGATAATCTCGCCTTACGGCTTGCGGAAAACACCCACCGCAGGAGGGGCAGCTAAAGCAGGGGCTCGCTGCTTATCTCCCGGCGATGGAAGGTAGCCAGGGAGGTATAACCAGCCCAGCGCAACAGCTCCCGCGCCTGCTCCCGTTCCCGGCCCACCTCGGCCGGGGCATGGGCATCCGAACTAATGGTTACCGGGATATTGAGGCTGAAGGCCCGCGCGATAAGTTCCGGCGCCGGGTAGATCTCTCCTGCCGGTTTGTATAAACCGGCCGTGTTGACTTCCATGGCGGCGCCGCTCCTGGCAATGGCCTGGAGGGCGGGTTCAGCCAGTTCCAGCACCGGCCGCCGCGGGCGGTGGCCGTAGATCTTAATGAGATCGAGATGGCCGATGAGCTGAAATAGGCCGGTCGCCGCCGCTCTGGCCACCAGNNAGGTAGTCCCAGGGCCGGCCGGCCAGCTCGCGTTGGTGGTCCTTATCGGGCCGGAAGTCCACCTCCAGGCCGGCGCGGACAGGCATCCCTGTTACCTGCTCCAGCGCGGGGAAAACGTTGAAATCCAGGCCGTCCAGGTAGCGGTCGTGGTCGGCAAAACCTATCTCAGTCAGGCCGGCAGACCGGGCTGCTTCAACGTAGGGCCAAAGGCGGGCGACGGTATGGGGCGGCCCCTCGTGGGCCAGCCCGTGGATATGGTAATCAGCTGGCATGATCTGCTCCTTTAATACTCGTTTGGCAACTCTTTTAACCGCGCCAGGGTGAAGACGGGGCCGTCCAGGCAGACGTAGCAGCTGCCCAGATTGCAGCGACCGCACTTGCCGATGCCGCACTTCATGCGCATCTCCAGGGTGGTGATAATCTGCTCGTCCTGATAGCCCAGCTTCTCCATCGATTGCAGGACAAACTTGATCATAATGGGCG
>DFYS01000048.1:3186-12607 GCA_002383405.1 Moorella sp. UBA4076 | reverse complement strand
TATTCTATGGCTATCTTTATTTTATCTATTACCGCAGGTTTAAAAAGCCTCTTATTACCCTGGGCGAAAACATTAAGAAAATCTCCGAGGGGAAACTTACCTGGGCGGAACCACCCTGGGGCAGCCGGGAAATCCAGGCTCTTATTACAGCCTGCAAAGAATTCTTCTGGCAATACCGGCAGGTGTTGGGCCGGTTTTATGCCACCGGCGAGCAATTAAACCTTTGCTCTACCCAGCTGGCCGAAGGCATTGAAAATATTAAACAGGCGGCCCACGAGGTTTCCCGGGCTATAGAGAGTATGGCCGGCGACGCCGACAAACAGGCCCAATCAGCAGGCATTGTTCTCAAAGCCGCAGAGGAAGGGGTGGAGCAGGGGCAAAAAACCAGCGCCGGGGCCGGGGAAGCCGCCGGCTTGGTCCGGGATACCAGGGCTAACCTGGAGTCTTTAAGTGGCGTTTTACATACCCTTACGGAGCATATCGAGAATACGGCTATCACCAACCAGCAAGCCAGCAGCAGGATTAAGGAATTGCAGCAACAAGCCCAACAGGTAACGGCGATTATTGAGTTGGTGAGTAATATAGCCGATCAAACCAATCTCCTGGCTTTAAACGCGGCTATTGAAGCGGCCCGGGCCGGGGAACAGGGGCGGGGCTTCGCCGTTGTCGCCGAAGAGGTGCGTAAACTGGCTGAGAGTTCCGCTCAAGCAGCAGAAGAGATTAATAGTGTCATAACGGTCATTATCCGGGAAATAGAAACAATCAGCAGCCAGATTGAAGCCGCCAACAACGCCGCAACCCGGAACCTGGCTGCCGGCCAGGCAGCCCGGGAATCCCTGGCTACTACCAGCCGGGCTATGGTCAATGCCGAAAAAGCTATGGCGACAATTTTGACCGTAGCGGCTTCCCAGCAGAAACAGGAAAACAGGATTAAGGCTCTGGCCGGCGATGTGGCCATGGTTTCCCAGAATACGGCGGCGGCCGCTGAGGAGTGCGCCGCCGGGATGGAAGAGCAATCAGCCTCCCTGGATGAACTGGCTGGCACTGGCTGGCAATTACAAGAAATGGCCGGTCAGTTACAGCAGATTGTAGCCAGGTACGGCGGTGTAGGTGAACTAGATGCTAATATCCAGGACCAGGTCCAGGACGCCCTGGCCTACCTAGAGATGGTCGCTGCTGATAACCGGGTAATAACCATGGAAGCCCGGCAACACCAGCAGGCATTACCGGAGTACTATAACCGTAACCCTGTTTTTGAAGCGCTAATAAGCGCCGATAAAGAAGGAAAGGTTATATTTAACACCAATACTGCCTCCAGTGTGAAAGACTTTTCCTTCCGCACCTGGTTCCGGGAAGCCATTGCCGGGAAACCTTTTGTTTCCAAAGTGTACATATCTGCTCTAACAAGTAAATTAATCGTTACCCTGGCCGTGCCGATTAAAAAATCATCCGGTGAAGTCGCCGGGACCCTCTGCGGCGGCCTAAAGCTCGAGTGAAGGCTTTTCCGCCCCTTGTAAGCAGCTGAATATTGTTTCTGCTAACAGGATATGGTACACTCTCCTCACATAAAAACCTGCGATTTTATTTTAAATGAGTGGGCGGGGGTTATTGACAGCGGCGCTGCCGTTGATTATAATGAAAACAAATTTAATAGTGACGTAAGCAATGGAGCTTACCAGGCAATGAAGCCGCTATCTATGCTAAAGGATAGCGGCTTTTTTGCTTCTGATGCCGGGAGCAGGCAAAGGCGCTGATCCGGGGGTTATTGTATGACCACCCTGGAGAAGCGCTTTTTTTTCACCCCGGCCGGGAAGGGAGGTGGTAACCATGATGAAAGCAGAGTAGACGGCTATATTTTCAGGGCAAGGCCTTTCTGCCATCCTGCATCTTAATTTTATGGAGGGAAAAAACATGGGACTTTTATTCAGAAGAACCGGCCTGATACTTTTTAGTTTAAGCGTCATATTACTGCTCCCGGCCGTCGCCTGGGCCGCAGAGCCGACCCCGGCCGGCAATGCCGCGGCTATAGACACCGTCTGGACTTTACTGGCCTCTTTCCTGGTTTTCATCATGCAGGCCGGCTTTGCCATGGTGGAAACCGGCTTCACTCAGGCCAAGAACGCTGCCAATATCGTGATGAAGAACCTGATTGACTTCTGCTCCGGGTCGATCGTTTTCTGGCTGGTGGGTTTCGCAATTATGTTCGGCGTCGATGCCGGCGGTTTTATCGGCACCACCGGCTGGGGTACAACCGGTACCTTTGAGCACCTGGGATTGGGAGTTCCCCTCTATGCCTTTCTGATCTTCCAGACCGTCTTCTGCGCCACGGCAGCTACCATTGTTTCCGGGGCCATGGCCGAAAGGACGAAGTTCGTTTCCTATCTTATCTATAGCCTGGTAATCAGCGCCGTCATTTACCCGGTGTCCGGCCACTGGGCCTGGGGCGGCGGCTGGCTTTCCCAACGGGGTTTTATCGATTTCGCCGGTTCTACTGTCGTCCACTCTGTTGGCGGCTGGACGGCTCTGGTGGGGGCGGCCATGGTCGGCCCCCGGCGGGGTAAGTATGGGCCTGACGGCAGTGTCCGGGCTATCCCCGGCCACAGCATCACCCTGGCAGCCCTGGGCGTTTTCCTCCTGTGGTTCGGCTGGTTCGGTTTTAACCCTGGCAGCACCCTCTCCGGGACGACGCCGGACATCGCCCATATCGCTGTTACTACCAACCTGGCGGCGGCAGCCGGCGCCTTTGGCGGTCTTTTCCTCCCCTGGCTGCGCTTCGGCAAGCCGGACGTCAGTTTGACCCTCAACGGCGCCCTGGGCGGCCTGGTGGGCATTACCGCCGGCACGGCCGCCGTCGACCCCGTAGGGGCGGTCATCATCGGCCTCCTGTCCGGTTGTGTGACAGCCCTGGGCGTCGAACTGATGGATAAGGTTTTCAAGATCGATGATCCCGTTGGTGCTGTTTCCGTTCATGCCTTGAGCGGCGCTTTTGGTACGATTATGGTAGGTTTCTTTGCCGTTGACGGGGGCCTGTTCTACGGTGGCGGCGGGGAACAGCTGCTTACCCAGGTAATCGGCGTGGCGGCTGTTTTTGCCTGGACGGTAGCTGCAGCCGCAGTTCTGTTTGGTATCCTGAAGGCAACTATCGGTTTGCGGGTCTCTGAAGAGGAAGAGAGTGAGGGTCTGGACATCGGCGAGCACGGTATCCGGGCTTACGGTGATTTCGTCATGAGGGGTTCGGAAGTTCATTAAGAAAGGGGGATTTCAGGATGAAAAAGGTCGAGGCTATTATCCGGCCGGCCATGCTGGAAGCAGTAAAAGAGGCCCTGGGTAAACACGGTATTAACGGGATGACGGTGACTCATGTAACCGGCTGCGGTTTGCAGAAGGGAAAAACCGAGGTCTACCGCGGCAGCCAGTATACCATCGACCTGTTACCTAAAGTAAAGATCGAAATAGTTGTTCCGGATCGAGATATCGAAGCGGCCATTAACCTGATCAGTAAGGAAGCCCGTACCGGTTCGATCGGCGATGGCAAGATCTTTATCTACAACGTCGAAAATGCTATTCGCATCCGCACCGGCGAGATGGGCGAAGCGGCTATTTAGACAGCAGGGGAATCTGAGGGGGGCGATAATTCTCTTCAATTTATGATCATGACAATTTCTACCATAGTAAACATTTCTTTGTTAATACTGGTATCCTAAAGGCTATGTCCAGGATTGCCGATAGTTCGTGTTAGCCCTGTATGCAAAGACACCTTTATGCCGGGGCCGCTTAATTGCCAGGTTAAGGAAGAAGTTACGCTGTATTGTTAAATGGAAGGGAACTATGTTAAGGTATTCGGTACCAGGAGATGCAGCTGCTATCGAGGTCCGGCTGTTCGCTACATGAATAGCTGGACCTGTTTTTTTACCTTTGCAAGACTCGTTTTGCTATAATAAAGGAAGGGACCATAGATTTTGCGGTCCCAGGCAGGATCAGTCAATTCCACCAGGCAGGAAAATGGCTTTACAGGGCGAATGATGTTATATCCAGATGAATATGGGGATGTAACGATGACTGTTGCAGCTTCCTATGAAGAACAGCTGCGTTTTCTGGGTATTGGCAAAGAGGAACTGGAACTGATGCGCGCGGAAAAAGACATATTTGCTAAAGAAGCCGGCGCTGTCGTCAAAACCTTTTACAACCACCTCGCCGAATATCTTTATTTGGGAAACCTGATCAGCAGCAACAGCACTATTGAACGCCTGTCCCACGGTGTCCTGGCGCGGATACAGCAGCAGAAGGGGCAATAAGCTGGCAGGTGCCGGCACGCAAAACCGGCTCCCGGAAAATGGCGGTCGGCGGCAGGGCGTTGGAAGTCAGTCAAGGGAAGTGATAAAAAGTTGGCCCACCAGGACCTCCAGGCTTACCTGACCTGCCTGGAACAAAAAAAACTGTTGCACCGGGTAAAGGTAGAAGTCGATCCGGTGCTGGAGATAGCCGCCATAGCCGACCGGGTAGTGAAAAAGGGGGGCCCGGCCCTGCTCTTTGAACGGGTGCAGGGTTCCCCTTTACCGGTGGCCGCCAACCTCTTCGGCAGCAGGGAACTGGTGCAGGCAGCCCTGGAAATTGACGACCTCAACGAGCCGGCGGAACGGTTAAGGGCATTACTTGATTTGCCGGTGGCTGCCGGCGGCTGGCTGGAGAAGCTCAGACACCTGCCGCGCCTGGTCGAGCTGGGCCGTTACCTGCCGCGGCGGGTACAAAACGCCCCCTGCCAGGAGGTCAGGGTCGAGCCTCCATCCCTGGCGGAATTGCCGGTGCTGCAGCTCTGGCCGGAAGACGGCGGCCGCTTTATCACCCTGCCTCTGGTCTTCACCCGGGACCCCCGTAGCGGGCACCGTAACGTGGGTATGTACCGTATGCAGGTATTCGACGAACGTACCACCGGCATGCACTGGCATATCCATAAAGACGGGGCGGACCACCTGCGCCGCAGCCAGGGCCGCCTGGAAGTGGCCGCGGCCCTGGGCGCCGACCCGGCCGTGATTTATGCTGCCACGGCCCCCCTGCCGCCGGGGTTTGATGAAATGCTTTTCGCCGGGTTTTTACGCCGCGAACCGGTAGAGATGGTACCGGCCTTAACGGTGAATGTGGAAGTGCCGGCGCGGGCGGAAATTATCCTGGAAGGCTACGTGGACGTCCATGAAAGGCGCATGGAGGGCCCCTTCGGCGACCATACGGGTTACTACTCGCCGGCCGATTATTACCCTGTTTTTCACCTGACCTGCCTGACCCGGCGGCGCCGGGCCGTTTACCCGGCCACGGTAGTGGGACCGCCGCCCATGGAAGATGCCTATCTGGGTAAAGTAACGGAACGCCTTTTTCTGCCTCTGATCCAGATGCAGCTGCCGGAAGTGGTTGACATCAACTTCCCGGTCGAGGGCGTTTTCCACAATTGTGTTATTGTCTCTATCTGCAAGAGCTACCCCGGCCAGGCGCGTAAAGTTATGCACGCCCTGTGGGGCCTGGGGCAGATGATGTTCACCAGGCTCAACATCGTCGTCGACGACGATGTTGACGTCCATGATTTGAGCGCAGTGCGCTGGCGGGTCCTGGGCAATATTGAACCCCGACGGGACACAGTTATCGTCGACGGGCCGGTGGACGCCCTCGATCACGCGGCGGCTTATACAGGCTATGGCAGTAAAATGGGCCTGGATGCCACCCGGAAAATGCCGCAGGAAGGGTACCCCTGTCCCTGGCCGCGGGAGGCGCGTATGAGCAAAGAGATTTTGGAACGCATCGACAGGAAGTGGCACGAATATGGCCTGCCGTAAACTAAGGATCTTCCTGGGTATGATCAAGTTTGAGCACACTATTTTTGCCCTCCCCTTTGCTTACCTGGGGGCTCTCCTGGCAGCCGGCGGCTGGCCTACCCTGCCCGAGCTCGGATGGATCACTCTGGCCATGATCGGGGCGCGGACGGCCGCCATGTCCTTAAACCGCCTCATCGACCGCCATATTGATGCCCTGAACCCGCGCACCGCCGGCCGCGCCCTGCCCCGGGGGCTCTTGACGGTGGCCGAAGTATGGCTCTATACCTTCCTTTCTTTCGGCCTGTTATTTTACGCCGCCCTGCGGCTCAACTGGCTCTGCGTGCAGCTTATGCCCATCGCCGTCTTGGTCCTGGTCATCTATTCCTATACCAAACGCTGGACCTGGGCCTGCCACCTGGTGCTGGGCCTGGCCGACGCCCTGGCCCCGGTGGGGGCCTGGGTGGCCATCCGCGCGGCCATCGACCTGCCGGCTGTCATCCTGGGCCTGGGCATGGGGAGCTGGGTAGCGGGGTTTGACATTATCTACGCCTGTCAGGATTACGATTTTGACCGGCGTTACGGCGTTCATTCCATACCGGCCCGCTTTGGTAAAGCTAGAGCCCTGAGCATCGCCCGCGGCCTGCACGCCCTGGCCGTCCTGATGCTGGCCCTGGTGGGGCTTCTGCTGCACCTGGGTTTAATCTATTTCCTGGGGGTAACTTTAGCGGCCGCGATCTTGATTTACGAGCACCGCATGGTCTCCCCCGGGGACCTGTCGCGCCTTAATCTGGCTTTCTTAAATTTGAACGGGTATTTAAGCGTCCTCATGTTTATCTTTACCTTTCTGGCGTTAACTTTGCGTTAGTACCTTACGGCTTCAAAACTNNGCCATATCCAGCAAAGGAGAAATGGTCACGTCGGTAAAATTGGGTTGCGGGCGGAGCCCGCTTTAGTGCAACCAGAATTACTACCAGTCTTCCGGCTTTTTCCCCATGCCGGGATAAATGCGTACCGGCGATGAAAGGAGTGCAAAGGAATGAAGAAGGTAGTTGCCATTTTGCTGCTCCTGTCCCTGGCTCTGGTCGCCGCCGGTTGTGGCGGCGGGGGAGGCGGGGGCCAGGAGGAGGAACCCCTGAAACTGGGCCTGATACCGGTGGAAGATAACTTCCCCTTTTTTGTGGCCGAGCAGGAGGGTCTTTTTGTTAAAGCCGGGCTGAAGGTCGAACTGGTGTCCTTCAACAGCGCCCGTGACCGCGACCTGGCCCTGCAGTCGCAGAGCATTGACGGGGAAGTAGCTGATATTGTCGCTACCGCCCTCCTGCGCAAAGGAGGGACGCCGGTCAAAATAGTTTCCCTGACCATGGGAGCCAGCCCGGCTGAGGGGCGTTTTGCCCTGGTCACCCGGCCCGGCTCCGCCATCAGCCGGCCGGAACAGCTCAAGGGCGCAACTATCGGCGTCTCGGAAAACACCATTATCGAATATGTCGCCGACAGGCTGCTCCAGGGTGCGGGGGTGGACCCCGGCACCGTGCAGAAGGTGGCCGTACCCCAGATCCCCGAACGCCTGCAACTCCTGCTGGGCGGCCGGCTGGAAGCCGCCCTCCTGCCGGACCCCTTTGCTACCCTGGCGGAAAAAAAAGGCGGCCGGGTCCTGCTTGACGATACCAGGATAAAGCGCAACATCTCCCAGGTGGCCCTTATCTTCCGGGAGGAAGCACTGCAGGAAAAGGCGGGGACGATCGGGAAACTACTGCAGGTTTACGGCGAAGCAGCCGCTATGGTTGGCGGCCACTCCGATCAATACCGGGAACTATTTATTAATAAAGCCAGGATCCCCGCGGACCTGAAAGATACCTACCTGGCGCCGGAATACTCTCCACCGCGCCTACCGGCCAAGGACGACGTGGCCGGCGTCCTGGAGTGGATGGTAGCGAAGAAATTGCTGCCGGCGGCCTACAGCTACCAGGAATTGGTGGACACTACTTTTGTCCCCGCCGGCGGAGAAAACAAGTGATTGCTGTTGCGGATCTCGATTACACTTATCATAGTGGCCATGGGGCCGTGCCGGCTCTGGTCAATATTAACCTGAAGGTGCCGGCCGGGCAAACCTGTGTTCTCATTGGCCCTTCGGGGTGTGGCAAGACGACCATGCTTTACCTGCTGGCCGGGCTTTTGCAGCCTGCCAGGGGGGAAATATGGATTGGCGGGGAAAAGATAACAAAGCCGCGGCAGCGGACGACGATCATCCTCCAGGACTACGGCCTTCTGCCCTGGAAAACGGTGTGGGAAAATGCCGCCCTGGGACTGGCCCTGAGGAAGTTTACCCCCGGCCAGCAACGGGAGCGCCTGCAGCCCCTGCTGGCCGGGCTGGGTCTGGCCGATCTGGAGAAACGCTACCCGGCGCAGTTGAGCGGCGGCCAGAAACAACGGGTGGCCATTGCCCGGGCCCTTTCTCTGGAACCGGATGTCCTGTTAATGGACGAGCCATTTTCGGCCCTGGACGCCCTGACCCGGGAAAGCTTGCAGCAGACCATGGTGGAAATACAAAACCAGCGCCGCCTGACTACGGTGCTGGTTACCCACAACATCGAGGAAGCCGTTTTTCTGGGACAGCAAATTGTTGTTCTAACCGGAGGGCCCGGCCAGGTAAAAGCCATACAGGACAATCCGGGCGCCGGCAGCCGTGATTATCGCTTTACAGAGGAATTTTACCGCTGCTGTTCGCGGGTGCGGCAGCTATTAAAATCAGGAACCCAGCACTCAACTGGCAATTTAACGGCTTGAATTAAATATGGGTTATTACATTAAAAGGCATACCCGCTAAGAATGCCAGCAATTCATAGTTGAGTGCTGGCCCGGTTCCGGCAAGTCTCCAACTTCTCACTTACCACAGCTTATATACGGAGGTGTATGGTGCCGTGCCGGACTCCCGCCGCGTCTTATCCTACTTAGTGTCCATTCTTTTTTTATTGGTCGCCTGGTGGCTTCTGGCCGTTATTATCAATAACCCGGGCCTGCCGGGCCCCGTATTGGCCGTGCGGAGCCTGGCAGAAACCTGGTGGCCCGACCTGGCCCGGCACCTTTATATCAGCACGTCCCGCGTGCTGGGGAGCTTGGCTCTGGCCCTGCTGGTCGCCGTACCCCTGGGCCTTTTGGCTGGCCGGCAGCCGGCTGTTGATTCCTTCCTGGCTCCCCTGGTCTATTTGCTTTACCCGATCCCCAAGGTAGCTCTGTTACCTGTTGCCATGGTCCTCCTGGGTATTGGCGACGGCACCAAAATGCTGATTATCTTTCTGGTAATCGTCAACCAGATCCTGATTACGACCCGAGATGCAGCGCGGAATATTCCTCACCAGCTACTGGTTTCCGTTACTTCCCTGGGGGCAGGAAAAATCAGCATCTACCGCCAGGTGATTTTGCCGGCCTGCTTACCGGCGATCATCACTGCTTGCCGCATATCCCTGGGCAGCGCCATCTCCGTTCTCTTTTTAAGCGAAACCATTGCCGGCAACAGCGGCCTGGGCTACTTTATCCTCGATGGTCTATTTCGCGCTGAGTACGGCGCCATGTTTGCTGGCATCCTGGCTATGGCCGGCCTGGGGCTGGTGCTGTATATAATG
>DFYS01000048.1:0-3142 GCA_002383405.1 Moorella sp. UBA4076 | reverse complement strand
TGGTTTCATGCCGCCTCACTTTCTCCCGTGGTCTACGTCGGCTTGCTGCCATGTGTGGCGCTTCTCCCATTACCTGCTGGCTCTATTTTAACAACCGGGCTACCGGCTCGCTATGATGCAGATCACATTAAATGTAAAATTTCCCTGGCGTAAAATTGCCAAATCCGGGAGGAAAAACAGGCCAGGATGTAGAAAAAAGTAAAACTGGCATAAAAATCGCCGGAGGCCTTTAAAGAAAAAGTTAGGGGCCGCGCCATGGAGCCGGGGAATACCCGGCCCGGCCACGGCCTGGAAAGGGGTTTCACCTGGAGCAAATGTCACCTCTAAAAATGGGGAAAAGGATGCTGCTTATTTTTACCTGCCTGATGTTGTTCGGTATCACGGCTATACCAGCCCTGGCGGCAGACGCTGCCGCACCTCCTGACCTGACGGCAGGGGCAGCAGTATTGACGGATTTTACTACCGGAATAGTTCTTTATGCTAAAAATCCCGATGTACATAAGGCTCCGGCCAGTACCACGAAAATCCTGACCGCCCTTATCGCCCTGGAGAAAGGCCGTTTAGATGACGTCATCACCGTCGGCCCGAACCCGCCGCGGGTGGAGGGGACGCGGGTTTACCTGGTGGAGGGAGAAAAAATAACCCTGGAAAACCTCCTTTATGGGATGCTCCTCAACTCCGGCAATGACGCCGCCCTGGCCATCGCCGAACACTACGGCGGTTCCCAGGAGGGCTTTGCCCGTTTGATGAACGAAAAGGCGGCCGCCCTGGGGGCTGTTAATTCCCACTTTGTCACTCCCAACGGCCTGTCCGAACCCGACCACTATACCACCGCCCGCGACCTGGCCCTGATCACCAGGGCAGCCATGCAGAACGCGACTATACGCCGCATCGTAGCTACTAAAACCCAATCCTGGCACGGCCAGGAGTGGGAAACAACCCTGGTCAACCAGAACAAACTCCTCTGGAACTATGAAGGCGCCGACGGCGTCAAAAACGGGTATACTTCCGAGTCCCGTTTTACCCTGGCAGGCTCGGCCACCCGCCAGGGGCAGAGTTTTATTGCCGTTGTTCTGGACGAACCCGGCCCCAGGGAGGCCGCAGCGGACGTGGCCGCCCTGCTGGATTATGGTTTTAAGGAATTCCGTACTGTGCAGCTGGTGCGTAAGGGACAGGTGGTCGCCGTTATCGACCGGAGTGAGGGGGAAAAGGTGGAGGTAACCGCCGCCGCTGACTTAGTTGTGGTACAGCCCAATGATGGCAGCCCTTTGCCGCTGGAGCAGCTGCAGCTTTCTCCCTTCCATGGGGCGGTAGCCGCAGGTACCCGGATCGGTGAAATGATTTTTCGGCAGGATGGGAAAGTAGTGGGGCGTGTGGATGTCGTCAACCGCCAGGCTATCCCGGCCCGGCCTCTCTCCATCAGCGACTGGTGGTTGCGGCTGAGCTTCGTCCTGGGGACGATGTTCGTTTTATACCGCCTGTCATTGGTCCGCCGCCGCCGGCAACTCTTCCGCAGCCGCGCTTATGGCAATAACCTGTGAACTACCATAGCCGTGAAGTGCCTGCCAGGCCCGGATAAATAGAGAAACGGCCACATAGCAGCAAGCATATTTTTCGTGGTGGTTCTGTTAGCGCTGGAGGGGTCGCAGGGGCCATCTGCTGTGCCGCATTTGGAAAATAGGGAAGCAAGCAATCCGGCTCCAGACCGGATTTTCTGTTTACAGGGGGTTGGGGGGTGGGTGGCTTAGACGCCCTGGCCGGCGGGAAGAAGAAAGTTGTTTTGCTTGTAATCTACTGCAGCTTTTCCGCTACTGCCTGCCAGAAGGACTCCTCTTCGTGACCCAGCCTCCAGATACCAACGCCCATCAAGCCGTACTTATTAACCAGGTCCAGCTTCAAGCTGGTCGAAGCCGCATTTTCGTACCATACTTCATGCCGGATCCCGTCTTTATAGTAATACAGGTAGGGTACGCTATCGGTATTGCTCCAGCGCGGCCGGGCGCCGTATTTATTAGTCAATACCTCGATATCGCTGGCGGGGATCATCCGCGAGCCGGCAGCGCTCCAGTCGTAGCCGTAGGTGGCGATCCCGAGTAAGATCTTTTCCGCGGGGATCAACTGCACCGCATAACGTACCACCTGTTCCACCCAGGGCAGCGAAGCTACCGGTCCGGGGGCATTACCCAGGGAGTGCTCGTCATAGGTCATTATCTGCACCTGGTCGGCGTACTTACCGATGGTGCGGTAATCGAAGCCCCCGGACCAGGGATTCCAGCGATCATCGTGGGTTTTGGCCGGTATGGAAACCGTAGTCAGGTAGCCGGATGGGGCCAGGGTTTGCTTGAACTCCTGGATCAGGAGGCTGTAATAACGGCGGTCGGCCGGGGGGATGTTCTCGAGGTCAACGTTAACGCCCCGGTAACCGTATTTTTGCAGGACGCGGGCGGTATTTTCGATCAGCCGCTGCCGGCTGGCCGGGTTAGTCAGGAGCTTATGGGCTGCCGCTGCATCGAAACCGCCGTTATTATAATTGTGGATCAGGGCTAGAGCGGTAGAACCTTCCGCCCGGGCCAGCTCGGCGCCTTCCCGCGGCGCCGTGCTTGCCAGGTTGCCGTTGCCGTCAACGCAGAAGGAGAAACTGGCGATACTGTCGATCTGGCGGCTGAAATTCCTGAAGGACCTGGAAGCAGCAGTGTCGCCTGGATAGTCGACGGTGTAATAGCCCAGGACGTGGCGCTGGTGGTCTGATGGGGAAGGGGCGGGGGCAGCGGGGGTGGCAGCATCTGCTGCTGCCGGTGGTGCGGGCTGCTTACTGGCATCTGTATCCCCTGCGGGTGTCTGGTCGGCCGGCGACGCCGGGGCCGCCACCGCCGAAGGGTCCGGGGAAATCTGTGGCCGGGGAGTGGAGACGGAGGGTATAGCGGTTAATAATAAGAGCAGGGTGCAAAGGATTAGTTGGCTTACTTGACGGGTATACAAATTCGGGTTTTTCCTCCCCTTTATGTATTGGCAGGCAAGTCGAGCCATCCTCCTGCCTCTATTTTCAGGGTAGACGCCCATGCCGCCGCTGCGGCACCAGCAGAAGGATGAAAATGGTGATATTGTGTGAAGGTGGGGGGTGGGGCAGGTTCCCTTCAGGCGC
>DFYS01000059.1 GCA_002383405.1 Moorella sp. UBA4076 | reverse complement strand
CCACCGGCATCCTGGCGCCAGGTTGCCTCGCTCTCCCGGTCATCACCTGTCAGGTAGGCCGTCACTTCCCCGGGTAAATCGCGGGGGTATACGACCCGCCGAAAATTCAACTGGTCTTCCAGGCAGACATAGGCGCTAATCAACTCTGCCAGGGCGATAACAATCTGATCCATCTGCCCGCCCTTTAAAATCAAATCCGTGAATTGCTGGTGCACGGTGACACTGTGTTCCAAAAACAGGGCCTGGCGGTTAACCAGTTGCGAGAGGACGCTGGAAATTAGTTCTGAAAAATTTATATCTACCGGTAGCTCGAGTAAAGGGAAGTTTAAATTATTGGCTGCTTCGACCATATACAGGGGTATCGTGGTAAAATAGCGTTGCGATTTAATGGCTAAACCGGCAGCCCCCTGGCGGTCTAATTGCGCGATCAACCGCTTCTGAGCATCGATATCATCTTTGATAGCGTAACCTGTCGTCAGAATAAAATCGCCGTTTTTGATCCACGGTAAGATATCCGGTACTTCCATTACGTTGACGTTGGTGATTAGCCGGCCCAGGCCTTCATCGCCACCTAAAACCCGGCATCTCTTGAAAACCGGCAGGTTAAGGATCTCTTCCACCTTGATCCCGTAGTGCTCCATTATTCGGGTCACCCCCTCTGCGCTCACCTCCTCTATTTTTCGCCACCGGTCCCGAGTTGTCCTGCCTAATTCAAGTCCGGCAGCGAAGGGAATTGGCCCCTTCGCTGCCATGTTTATTCACTTATCTGTCCCTGACACCTCTTTAATGGCCCGGACAATGGCTGCATAACCGGTACAACGGCAGAGGTTGCCGCGGAGATATTCCCGGATCTCCGCCTCGCTGGGATTGGCATTCTCTCCCAGCAGGGCCTGACCCGTTATCGGTGGTAAAATCTTATATTCCACCTTGATAGCCTGCCTGGCCTGGCAGGCCAGTTCTTCCGTCTCGGCAGCCACGGCCACGATGGCTTCGCCGACATAGCGCGCCCGCCGTGGCAGGACGCGGCAGTCGCAATAGGTCTTCTCCGGTATACTGACGGTACGTTCATTATAGATGACTTTCGGGACTTCATCCGGGGTCAGACAAACAGCGCCCATAGCTTCCGCAGCCGTAGTATCAATGCTGACAATTTCGGCATGGGGATAAGGGCTGCGCAGAGTGACACCATACAGCATGTGGGGAACCTCAACATCGCTAGGGTAGGTTTCCCGGCCGCACACCTTGGCTATGCCGTCCTTGCGCGGCAACACCTTGCCGATTACCTGGAAATCCATGGCGCTACCCTTCTTTGAAATGAGATGTGCGATGTGAGAGGTGAGAAGCGGGAGGCCTGGTGGAACTGGCTTAAGCCAGTTCCTGATTTAAGCCTGCCTACCTTTATTTTCTCCCGTTCGCTGGTAGCGGCTCGCCACCATAATTGGTTCCCTCCGCTTGTGGGTCACTGGGCACAGGGTAACATAGAGCACCGGCTTGCCACCATAATTGATTCCCTCCGCAGATGGATGTAGAATGGATGCGGCGGTATGCCGCCATGGGTGACTTTTCGCTCAAGGGACTATACGGGTACCGGCCTGGCCGGCCATGGCAGCAACGATAGCCGCCGGCGAAGTGATCAACCCCTCTTTACCACCGTTATGCAGGTACTTCAAAACAGCCCGAATCTTGGGGCCCATATTGCCGGGCGGAAAATGTCCCGCCGCCAGGTAGGCTTCGGCTTCAGCTACCGTCAGACGCTCCAGTTCCCGTTGCTCGGGTTTGCCAAAATCAAGGGCCACCCTGTCAACACCGGTCGAAATGGTTAACATATCGGCTTGAATTTCCGTGGCCAGCAAGGAAGAGGCGTAATCTTTGTCAATAACCGCGGCTATGCCTTCAAGGTCGCCGTTATTATCAACTACCGGAATCCCGCCGCCGCCCACGCAGATGACAACATAACCACTTTTGATAAGATCTTTGATAACTGCACTCTCGACGATCTCTTGGGGTTCCGGCGAAGGCACGACCCGCCGCCAGCCGCGGCCGGCATCTTCAACAATCACCCAGCCGTCTTCGCGGGCATGACGCTCCGCTTCTTCTCTGGTCATAAAGCTGCCGATAGGTTTGGTCGGTTTTTGAAAAGCAGGGTCATCTTTAGCCACGACCACCTGGGTAACGACTGTGACGGCCCGCCTTTTGATCCCCCGGCGTTGGAATTCATTCATCAATGACTGCTGGATCATATAACCGATAGCTCCCTGGGTATCGGCCACGGCAATCTCCAGGGGTATCATCGGTAATTCTGCCATCGCCAGTTCGGCGCGGCGGATCAAAAAGCCTACCTGGGGTCCATTGCCATGGGTGATGGCGACATTCCAGCCCCCGGCAACCAAATCAGCAATATTATGGCAAGTTTCTTTAACTGTGGCCAGCTGATCCATCAGGCCGACCCGATGCTTGTCTTTAATTAAAGAGTTCCCGCCGATAGCGACAACGGCAATTCTATCCACTTTGTCACTCCCCTTTTTGTGGCTCTTCTTTTAACGGACATTACCTGTCGTCAGGGCCAGCAGCGCCATCCTGACCGGGACGCCGTTGTGGGCCTGACGGAAATAGGCTGCTCCCGGATAGCTGTCAACCGATACCGCTATCTCGTTAACCCGCGGTAAGGGATGCAGAATGCTCATACCCGGCCGGGCTGCAGCAACGACCTCGCCGCTGACGATATAGCTGTCCTTGACGCTTTCGTATTCCTCCTTGCTGGGGAAACGCTCGCGCTGGATGCGAGTGACATAAAGTACATCAGCGGCAGCTACGGCGGCTTTTAAATCGGTCGTTTCTTCTACTTTGATGCCCTCGCCCCGCAGTTCGGCGGTTATTTCCTCCGGCATCATTAATTGCTCCGGGGAGACGAAGATCAGGTCGCAACCGTAGTGCTTCAGGAAATAGACCAGGGAATGGACGGTGCGGCCGTATTTTAGATCGCCCAGCAGGGCTACCCGCAATCCTTCAATACGGCCGTGTTCTTTAATGAT
>DFYS01000158.1 GCA_002383405.1 Moorella sp. UBA4076 | reverse complement strand
TTTGGTTTAAGGCTATGCCGGGTCAGGTAGAGAAACCGTTATGCTGGTGCTATACCAGCAGTTTAAACAAGCAGGGGTTGAGTGCTGGGCAGCCTTCCTACCTCTAACCTCTCACATCTCACATCTCATACCGGAGGTGATACAATGGCCACAAAGATGCGCTTAAAGAGAATGGGAGCCAAAAAAGCCCCCTTCTACCGCCTGGTGGTAGCCGATTCCCGTTCGTCCCGCGACGGGCGTATTATTGAAGAAATCGGTTATTACAATCCCATCAAAGAACCGGCGGAAATCAAGGTTGACGAGGAAAGGGCCCTGCGCTGGCTGGGTACCGGCGCGCAGCCTTCGGAAACCGTGCGCGCCCTGTTGAAAAAAGCCGGTGTCTGGCAGAAATTCGTCGCTGCCAGGGAAGTTAAATAGGGGGGATGCGCCAGTGAAGGAATTGTTGTTAACCCTGGCTCAAGCCCTGGTAGATCACCCCGATCAGGTAAGCGTCAATCAGATCGAAGGTGAGCGATCAATTATCCTGGAATTAAGGGTGGCCCAGGAGGATATGGGAAAAGTAATCGGCAAACAGGGGCGCATCGCCCGGGCTATTCGTACCCTGGTCAAAGCTGCTGCGGCCCAGCAGAGTAAACGGGTCGTAGTCGAGATTATCCAGTAACGATGACGGCGGCGAGAATTAGCGTCGGTAAAATTGTGGCTACCCACGGCATTCGCGGTGAAGTAAAGGTCGAACCGTGGACGGACTTTCCCGAGCGCTTCCGCCCCGGCACCAGGCTTTTGCTGCAAAAGGGAAAAGCAACCGGCGCGGTGACTGTCGCCGCTGCCCGTTCCCACGGGCGGCACCTGATCCTCCAGCTGGCGGGAATAAACGACCTGGAACAGGCCGCAACCCTGCCCGGGTCCGTTCTTCAGGTAGAACCCTGGGAAGTGGAACCCCTCCCGGAGGGACACTACTATATCTTTCAGCTGGCGGGCAGCCGGGTCTATACTACCGGCGGCCAATTCCTGGGCACGCTCCTGGACGTATTGACAACCGGTGCCAATGATGTCTACGTGGTCAGGGGGGCGGGGGATAAGGAAATACTAATCCCGGCGCTGAAAGAAGTGGTGGCCGCGATTGACCTGGCCCGCAAAGAAATAAGGGTCGCCCTGCCACCCGGATTGCTGGATCAGGAGGGTTGACCCGTGCAGGTTGACGTGCTGACCATTTTCCCGGCTATGTTTACCGGTTTCTTGCAGACCAGTATTATCAAGCGGGCCCGGGAACAGGGCCGGCTGGTTGTAAACCCGGTCGATATCCGCGATTACGCCAGGAGCAAGCACCGCAATATCGACGATTATCCCTTCGGCGGCGGGCCGGGCATGGTGATGATGGCGGAACCCCTTTATCTGGCGGTAGAGGAGCTGATAGCGGCGACCGGAGACAGGCCGCCGGTCATTCTCATGTCGCCGCGGGGTGAAGTATTTAACCAGGCCCTGGCCGGCGAGCTGGCCGGCCGGGAGCACCTGATCCTCATCTGCGGCCACTACGAGGGTATTGATGAAAGGGTCAGGCAGCTCCTGGTGGACCGCGAAATATCCATTGGCGATTACGTGCTGACTGGCGGCGAGCTCCCGGCGATGGTGGTCATTGACGCTATAACCCGTCTCCTGCCGGGGGTCCTTGGCGATCCGGCCGGAGCCAGGGAGGATTCCTTTGCCATGGGTCTGCTGGAGTACCCCCAGTATACCCGGCCGCGGTCTTTTCGCGGCCTGGAGGTACCGGAGGTCTTGCTGTCCGGCAACCACGAGCAGATACGACGGTGGCGCCGGCAACAGGCGCTGTACCAAACCTGGAAACAGCGGCCGGACCTGCTGGCCGGGATGGAATTAAGCCCGGAAGACCAGCGCCTCCTGACGGAGGCTATTGGTCAGGGCGGCGGTGAGTGTCTTAAACGAGCCCCCTGCGATATCGCGCCGCCATAAGTGCAGGCACAAACGCAGGGTTAAAAAGTGCTACAGTTTCTGAAGGGGTTTTTAAAGGGGTTTCAAATGCATCGGGCTGATTCGGCGCAGGCCTGACATCATACTCCTATGAATAGACGTTGTATCTGGTGCAGGCAAAATCTTTTATCGTGGTAACGCAAAAGGAAAAGCAAGTAGTTTTGAGATACGCGGGCGGTTTTAGATGCGTCAGCACTGGATTCGGCGGTTGCAAGTTGAATGCGGCCTTAAACCTGTGGTATAATATTTGCTGGTGTTACCGGCAGGGAAAGGAGGGGTTAAGGTTGAATAACATGATCGAAGCCCTGGAAAAGGAACAGGCACGTACTGATATACCCGCTTTCAAACCCGGGGATACGGTCCGGGTGCATGTAAAGGTTGTTGAAGGTAACCGGGAGCGCGTCCAGGTATTTGAGGGAACAGTAATCGGCCGGCGGGGGCGGAGTATCAACGAAACCTTCACCGTGCGGCGGGTTTCCTACGGCGTAGCTGTAGAAAGGGTTTTTCCCATTCATTCGCCGCGCCTGGACCACATTGAAGTGGTGCGCCGGGGACGGGTCAGGAGAGCCAAGCTTTATTACCTGCGCGGTCTGTCCGGCAAGGCAGCCCGGATTAAAGAAGCGAGGTAATACAGCCGGACAACGGGACTGGTAGCCAATCAGTCCCGTGTTTAACTAATAGGGGGGCAACAAACCTTTGGCGGAAAGTAATGGTACGGTTGTGGAAAGCAAGGGACCGGCCTGGTGGTGGGATTTACTTCAATCCCTGATAATTGCCGCTATCTTAGCTTTAATCATCCGCGGTTTTCTCTTTACACCCTTTTATATACCTTCGCCCTCCATGGAGCCCACCCTGTACCCGGGGGACCGCATTATTGTCAACCGCCTGGCCTATCGCCTGGGTGAACCCCGGCACGGCGATGTGGTGGTTTTTCGCTATCCCCTGGACCCCAAACGCGACTATATTAAACGGGTGGTGGCTGTAGGAGGGGATACCGTTGAAGCCCGCAATAATGTTCTCTATATCAACGGCCAGCCCCAGCCGCGGGCCGGTTATTTACCTCCAGGGATTGTGTACGAGGACTTTGGTCCGGTGACGGTGGCTGCCGACAACTATTTTATGATGGGTGATAATCGTAATAACAGCGCTGACAGCCGGGTCTGGGGAACCCTGGAGCGCAATTATATTATCGGCAAGGCGGTATTGAAATTCTGGCCCTTAAACCACATTGGTTTAATAAAGTAGACGTAGTAGGTGACCCGATGCCCGGAGGCATAAAATCCCTGCGCCAGTACCTGAAGGTTGTCGATGTTATCCTGGAGGTAATCGATGCCCGTTTGCCTGCTGCCAGCCGTTACCCGAATCTGGAGCAAATAATTGGCAGCAAGCAACGGGTACTGGTGTTAACGAGGGTCGACCTGGCCGACCGCGGGGCTACGGCCCGATGGCTGGCGCGTTTCCGCGCGGCGGGGATACCGGCGGTAGCTATCAATGCCCGCAGCGGCGCAGGCGTGCGCGCCCTCCAGCGGCAGCTGGCCGCCATAGCTAGAGCCAGAACCGAACAGCTGGCCCGGAAAGGATTGCAGCCCCAACCCTTGCGGGCGATAGCCGCGGGCATCCCCAATGTCGGCAAATCGTCGTTACTGAACCGCCTGGCCGGGCGGGGAGCGGCGCGGACCGGCGACCGGCCGGGGATTACCCGCGGGCCGCAGTGGATCCGCCTGGGGGGGATGATCGAGCTCCTGGATACGCCGGGAGTCCTGCCATCCCGGCAGGAAGAGGCTGCTGCAACTATATGGCTGGGGGCGATTGGCTGTCTGCCGGAAGGCAGGATAGCGACCACCACTCTAGCCACCCATCTGGGTGCATTTTTACTGGCGCGGGAACCGGCAAAGCTGGCCGCCAGGTATGGTATTAATCCGCAGGAAGAAACCCTCCCCGGGCTGCTGGAGGCCATCGGCCGCCGCCGTGGCTACCTCCAATCCGGCGGTATTGTCGACCAGGAGAAGACGGCTGTGGCCCTGGTCCATGATTTCCGGGAGGGACTCCTGGGACGCTATACCCTGGAGGAACCTTAAACGACATTCCCGCCTCCATGAAGGGAGGGCGGCTTTGATGGAAAACATTAGCGCCAAATACCTGGAGCAGATCGTTCAGGAAACGATCAAAACCCTGGAGCATAGCCGGGAAGCCATCTACAGCATCGCCGAAGCTGCCCGCCAGGAAGAGGTCCGGCTGCGCCATGAGCTGGCCGAGGTGCGGCGTAGATTTGTGGAGGCTGCTGCTGCGGTAGATAAATTGGAAATAGAAGAAAAAAGGGCGCGGCAGCATCTAATGGAGGTCAGCCGGGATTACGCCCGCCACGGGGAAAAAGACATGCAGGCTGCTTACGACAGGGCGCGCGAGTGTCAGTTGCAACTCGGTTTGTGGCGGGAGCGGGAAACCCAGCTGCGCCAGCGCCGCGACCAGCTGGAAGTGGCTTTGAAACGGCAGCAGGGTATGGCCCAGCGCGCCGGTGAACTGGTGACCAATGTCGGGACAGCCCTGGCTTTGCTGACCGGCCAGCTGGCCCGGCTGGGTACCCACCTGGGAGAGCTGGAGCGCCACCACCTGCTGGGCTTGCAAATCCTTCAGGCTCAGGAGGAGGAACGCCAGCGCCTGGCCCGCGAAATCCACGACGGCCCGGCCCAGGCTATGGCTAGCATAGCCCTGAAGGCTGAATTGTGCACCCGTTTGCTGGATACCAAGCCGGTTGATTTAAAGGATGAACTCCTGTCATTAAGCCGGCTGGCGCGGGATACCCTGCGGGAAATGCGCAAGATTATCTTCAGCCTGCGGCCGATGATGCTGGATGACCTGGGCCTGGTACCGGCCCTTTACCGTTTTACCAGTGAATATAAAGAGCGGTTCGGGCTGGAGGTCGGCCTGCTGGTCATCGGTGATGAAGAAAGCCTGGATAAACCGGTGGAAGTCGGCATTTTTCGCCTTATCCAGGAAGCCTTGAATAACGTCTGGAAACACGCCGGGGTGGAAGAAGCGGAGGTCAAACTGGAATTCAAGCCGGACAGGATCAACCTGAGTATTAAAGACAGGGGCTGCGGTTTTAACCTGGAGGACGCCCGCGGGGCCGGTTACGGTCTCGCTGGTATGCAGGAGCGGGCGCGGCTGATGCGCGGCCGGCTGCTGATTAAAACTGCTCCTGGCCAGGGCACAGAGGTTAAAGCCGTGATACCAAGGTAGCGAGGAATGAGGTGCCAGGTATGCCAGTCGGCAAGCTGACGATTCTGATTGCTGACGATCACCCGCTGGTGAGGGAGGGCATCCGCAAGATCCTGGAACTGGAACCGGGTATCCAGGTGGTGGCCGAGGCCAGAGACGGCCGGGAAGCCGTGGCCATGGCCAGGGAATACCAGCCGGACGTAGTCCTGATGGATATAAATATGCCGGTTTTGAACGGCATCGAGGCGACTAAATTAATTCGCCAGGAATTGCCCCGGACCGGCATCCTGGCTCTCACCATCCATGATGACGAGGAATACATTATCGAATTGTTAAGGGCCGGGGTTTCCGGTTATGTCCTTAAAGACATAGGCTCCGAAGAGCTGCTTAAGGCTGTTATTCAAGTCGCCCAGGGTTACCAGATCATTTATCCCAGTATTGCTCCCAAGGTGGTAGATTACCTCCAGAAAAAGGCGCCACCGGAGCCGGCCCCTGGACCAGATATACCCCTGACAGCCAGAGAAAAGGAAATCTTGATCCATGTCAGCCTGGGAAAGTCCAACCGTGAGATTGCCCGCGACCTGTACATAAGCGAAAAAACGGTCAAAAACCATTTAACGAGCATTTTTCATAAAATTGGCGTTGGCGATCGCACCCAGGCCGCTCTTTATGCCTTGAAACATGGCTTGAGTAGTGGTAATCTTATATAGGTGCCGTGGAGGTATCAATGACGGCTGCTGCTTCTAACCTTACAATTGCGGAGCGGGAACGGGTGCAGGCCCTTTACGCCTGGGAGGGGCGCCTCTGGTGCCAGGGCAGCAGGCACATAGCCGGCCTCGATGAAGCCGGTCGCGGCCCCCTGGCCGGGCCGGTGACGGCGGCGGCGGTAATATTACCGCCGGGCTTGTTTATTGCCGGGCTCAACGATTCCAAAAAAGTAGCGCCCGGCCGGCGCCGGGAACTGGCCGCGATAATTAAGCAGCAAAGTATAGCCTGGGCGATTGGCTGGGCTTCGGTCAAGGAGATCGACTGCCTCAATATCCTGGTGGCTTCCCGCTGGGCGATGTGGCGGGCTCTAACAGCCCTGCCTGTAAGACCTGACCATGCCTTGATCGATGGTTTCAGCCTGCCGGGCCTGCCGGTGCCCCAGACGCCGCTGGCCGGCGGTGACGGTTTAAGCGCCTCCATCGCCGCCGCATCAATCCTGGCCAAAGTGGCCAGGGACGAGCTGATGCTATTTTACGACAGCGTTTTTCCGGGCTATGGCCTGGCCGGGCACAAGGGGTATCCAACAACGGCGCACCGTCATGCCCTGGCCCGTCTGGGGCCCAGCCCTCTCCACCGTTTGAGCTTTAAAAACAGGCGATGATTCTATTTCTCCAGGCTTCCCGGGGGTGTTGACCCATGGGATTTAATCCCCTTGTCTGATTGAGCCTGTTTTGCGGCTGGAAGCAGGGGAGCGGGGTTTTGGCAGGTGGAAATTTTAAAGTTGTTTTTTCGCGATACCAGCAGGGATTACCATAAATGTGGCGAATATGTATTAAAGTATTGCCCAAAGATAAAAATTCCGCCCCGGGAAGGAGGTGCCGCCGGTGTTGCAGCAATACGGGATCATAGCCGTTTTCCTGGTCGGCGCAGCCGCTACGGCTGTTGCCGCCCTGGTCGTCAACTGGGTCCTTCGCCCCAAAGAGAGAACGGGTGGGGATAAACTATCCACCTATGAATGCGGCCTGGAAACGCGGGGACCGACCTGGATTCAGTTTAAGGTAAGTTACTTTTTATATGCCCTGGTATTTTTATTATTTGATGTCGAAACTGTTTTCTTATACCCCTGGGCCGTACGCTTTCAGGCCCTGGGTCTCTTTGCGTTTATCGAAATGATTGTTTTCATCGCCATCCTGGTAATCGGCCTCTGGTATGCTTGGAAGGAGGGTGCCCTGGAGTGGAAGTAGCGCGCTTACAACCGCCGCAACCGCGGCTGCCTGACAACGTGGTCCTGTCGACAGTTGATTATATGCTCAATTACTGCCGTGCCCATTCCTTCTGGCCGGTGACCTTCGGCCTCGCCTGTTGCGCCATTGAAATGATGGCCGCCGGCGGCGCCCGTTACGATATCGCCCGTTTCGGCTATGAGGTTTTCCGGCCGTCACCGCGCCAGGCAGATTTGATGATTGTCGCCGGTACGGTAACGAAAAAAATGGCGCCCCTTTTAAGGCGCATCTACGAGCAGATGCCGGCGCCGAAATGGGTGGTCGCCATGGGCAGCTGCGCCATCAGCGGCGGCCCCTTTGTCGACTCTTATAACGTTGTCCCGGGGGTAGACACCGTTGTGCCGGTCGATGTCTATGTTCCCGGGTGCGCGCCGCGGCCGGAGGCTTTGATCAACGGCCTGCTGCAGCTGAGGAAAAAGGTCATCAATCCTAAAGTAGCGCTGGTGAAGCAGCATGGGTAACACAAGCGATTTAATCCAGAAGCTGCAAGACCTCTTCCCGGGACTTAAGGGGGAGGAAGGCGGCGCTATGCCGGGCCTGGTTGTACCGGCCGACCGGTTGACGGCATTGATGCAGGAATTAAAAGAACAACGCGGTTTTAATTTTTTGGCTGATGTGACAGCGGTAGACTACCCGGAAGGCGATAAAGAGCGGATAGAAGTGGTATACCATCTTATGGCCGTACCGGCGGCCACGGAATTACGGGTGAAGGTGAGCCTGGATCGCCAGCACCCGGAGATCGCCTCGTTGACCGGCCTCTGGCCGGCGGCCGAGGTGCAGGAACGGGAAGTCTATGACTTGATGGGCGTTATTTTTACCGGTCACCCTAATCTGCAACGCATCCTTTGTCCTGATGATTTTAGCGGCCATCCCTTGCGGAAGGATTTTCAGCCGGCCGCAACCGAAGGGGGGCAGTGAATGTTGGCTGTTGCGAAGGAAGATCTTTACACCCAGGAAATAGAGCTCAATATGGGGCCACAGCACCCCAGTACCCACGGTGTTTACCGCGCCCTCTTAACCCTGGATGGTGAAAAAGTTATCAAGGTCGAGAATATTATTGGCTATTTGCACCGGGGCATCGAAAAGCTTGCCGAAGATCGCACTTATACCCAGTTTATCCCTTATACCGCTCGCCTGGATTATCTGGCCGGCATGCTCAACAACCTGGGGTACGTGCAGGCGGTAGAAAAGCTGATGGGTGTTGCGGTGCCGGAACGGGCCGAGTACCTGCGCATTATCATGGCCGAACTATCCCGCATCGCCAGCCACATGATCATGGTGGCTTCCATGGCCCTGGATTTATCCGGCTGGACGGCGTGGTTCCCGCCCTTCCGGGAAAGGGAACGTATTCTCGATCTCTTTGAGATGACCTGCGGTTCGCGCATAACGGTAAGCTATATGCGCATCGGCGGCGTTGCTGCCGACATACCGGATGGTTTCTTGCCGGCTCTGGAGGCCTTTTTAAATGACCTGCCGGGGATGATTGCGGAAATGAACGGCCTGATCACCGGCAATGAAATCTTCAAGGCCCGTTGCCAGGGCGTGGGTAAGATTGACCTGGAAACGGCGCTGGCCTACGGCCTCACCGGGCCCAATTTGCGCGCCTGCGGGTTACCCTTTGACCTGCGCAAAGCGAAGCCCTACGGTATTTATGACCGCTTTGACTTTGACATTCCCACTTTGAGCAACGGCGATAGCTATGACCGCTTTGTTATTCGCCTGCTGGAGATGGAACAGAGCGCCCGCATTATCCGCCAGGCCATGGCCGCTCTTCCCGACGGGTCGGTGATGGCCAAAGTGCCGCGGGTGCTTAAGCCGTCGCCGGGGGAAGTATATCACCAGATTGAAGGTGCCAAAGGCATTCTGGGTTATTACCTGGTGAGTGACGGCAGTAATAAGCCTTACCGCCTGCACATCCACGGCCCGTCGTTTGTAAATCTCGGTGCTTTGCCCAGGATAGCGGCAGGCGGTAATATCCAGGATTTTGTCGTCGCTATCGCTTCCATTGATATCGTGCTGGGGGAGGTCGACCGTTAATCCGATGGAAAACATCTTCACCGACCTGGCCGCCCTGATTAATGGCTTCCTGGCCGGGGCGCCGCCATGGCTGCAGACCCTGGCCATGGGAATTGTCTACCTGGTGGGCGTGCTGGCATTTATCTTTCTCAATGCCATTTATCTAATTTACCTGGAGCGGAAAATCAGCGCCTATATGCAGCAGCGCATCGGCCCCAACCGCCTGGGACCCCACGGCCTGCTGCAGTCAGTAGCCGATGCCGTAAAGCTCCTGGGTAAGGAAGATATTATTCCCCGGGGCGCCGATAAATGGGTATTTATTATTGCCTCGGTAATAATCTTTATCCCGGCGGTAATGGTCTACGCTATCATACCCTTTGGTAAAGGCATGATACCCGTGGACCTGAATATCGGTGTCTTTTATTTCCTGGCCGTAGCCTCGATGACGACCATTGCCATTTTGATGGGCGGCTGGGGGGCCAACAATAAATACGCCCTGCTGGGGAGCATGCGCGCCGTGGCCCAGATGGTGAGTTACGAGATCCCCCTGACCTTTTCTTTGCTGGGGGTAATCATGCTGGCCGGGTCGTTGCAGACATCCCAGATCGTCGCCGCCCAGAGCAATGTCTGGTATATCCTGCTTCAGCCCCTGGCCTTTCTTATTTACTTCATTGCCGCCACGGCGGAAGTGAACCGCGCCCCCTTTGACCTGGTGGAAGGAGAACAGGAGCTGATTGCCGGCCCCTATATCGAGTATACCGGCATGCGGTACGCCCTCTTTTATCTCTCGGAGTATGCCAACCTGGTGAGCGTATCGGCTCTGGCCGTTACCCTCTTCCTGGGGGGCTGGCAGGGGCCCTGGCTGCCGTCGTGGCTTTGGTTCCTCATCAAGGTTTATATAATGATCTTTATCTTCATGTGGCTGCGCTGGACTTTCCCCCGCATCCGCATTGACCACCTGCTGAGCTTTAACTGGAAGGTGCTATTACCCCTTTCCCTGGCCAATATCCTGGTGACCGGGGTGGGGATCAAGATTTACCAGCTGCTGACCCTGGGGAGGTGGTAAGGTGTTCGGGCAAGGTTTACTTAAGGGCTTAAGCATTACCTGGCACTTTTGTTTTGGTAAAGCGATCACCGAGCAATACCCGGAGCGGCGGCCGCACCTGCCGCCGGCATCCCACGGTTCCTTATACCTGGAAAGGGAAAAGTGCATTGCCTGCGGCATCTGTGCCAGTGCCTGCCCTAACAATGTTATTATCATTGAATCTGAACGTGACGAACAAAAGAAACGTTGCTTGACCGGCTACCGGGTGAAGCTGAGTCAGTGCCTTTTCTGCGGCCTGTGCGTGGAAAGCTGTCCCCAGGACGCCCTCCACTGGCGGCCGGACTTTGAACTGGCCTGCTATCACCACGGGGAGACCGAATACGATCTTTTAGCCGGACCGGCAGCGGAGGTGAAGAAAGGTGCCTGATATCAGCACCTTGGCTTTCTGGTTGCTGGCCGCGATGACTATCGCCGCCGCGGGCGCGGTGGTGCTGTTGAAGAATATCGTCCACAGCGCCCTGTACCTGGTCTTGACCTTCGTCGGCGTCGCCGGTATTTATGTCCTGCTCCAGGCCGAGTTCCTGGCCGCGGTGCAGGTGCTGGTCTACGCCGGGGCGGTGGCCGTCCTGATCGTCTTTGCCGTCATGCTTACCCGGCGCGGCGACATCCGCGCCAGCAACCTGTTTAATATCAATTACCTGGCTGCCGCTGTGGTTTCCCTGGCCCTGTTTATGGTGATTACCATGGCTACGGGCCGTATGGCCTGGATGGCTACCCCGGGGCAGGCGCCGGCGAGTAATGTCGGCGCCATCGCCGATGCCTTCCTGGGCCGCTTTGCCATTCCCTTTGAAATAGCGGCCGTGCTCCTGCTGGTGGCCATCGTCGGGGCCATCCTTCTGGCGAGGGGAGGGAAAGAGGAACAGTGATTACCCTCAATCACTACCTGGCCTTAGGTGCCCTGCTTTTCTGCATCGGCCTCTTTGGTGCCCTGGCCAAAAAAAACGCCATTGCCGTATTGATGGGCATCGAGCTGATGCTCAATGCCGTCAATATTAACCTGGTGGCTTTTAACCACTTCCTGGAGCCGGCACGGGTGACAGGCCAGATCTTTGCCATTTTCGTCATTGTCGTCGCCGCCGCTGAAGTCGCTGTCGCCCTGGCCCTGGTACTCAATATCTACCGCCGGCGCCTGGACAGCAATATTGATGAGCTCGATTGGCTCAAGTGGTAAATAGTAGCAAGGCAGGTGATAATCCGTGATCCAATACGCCTGGTTAATACCGGTTTTTCCCGCGCTGGCGTTTCCGTTCATTGTTTTTATAACGCGGAAAGCGCCTACTCTAAGCGCCCTGGCGGCCATCGCTGCCATTGGCGCCAGTTTTGTCATGGCAGTGGGGGTTTTAGGGGAGGTCCTTACCCTGGGGGTAAGCATGACCCAACCGGTGGAGTACGGGGTACCCTGGCTGCAGATCCCCGGGCTTTTAAAGATTGAAGCGGGCATCCTGATCGACCCGCTGACGGCGGTCATGCTCCTGGTTGTGACCCTGGTGACTCTGCTGGTGGAAATCTATTCGGTGGGCTACATGCACGGCGACCCCGGCTTTGCCACCTTCTTCAGCTACCTCTCCCTCTTCGGCACCTCGATGCTGGGTTTGGTCCTGGCTAACAACTACTTTATGATCTTTTTCTTCTGGGAGCTGGTGGGACTTTGTTCTTACCTGCTGATCGGCTTTTACTATCATAAGCACGTAGCCGCCCGCGCCGGCCTCAAGGCCTTTGTCACCAACCGGGTGGCCGACTTCGGTTTTATGCTCGGCTTTTTCTTCCTCTTTAGCATGTTCGGCACCTTTAATTTCCGCGAGCTGGCAACCGCCATCCCCAACTACCAGAATACAGCCTTCCTGGCCCTGGCGGCAGCGCTGGTGTTTCTCGGCCCCATCGGCAAGTCGGCCCAGTTCCCCCTGCATGTCTGGCTGCCTGATGCCATGGAAGGCCCGACTCCGGTCAGCGCCCTCATCCACGCCGCGACCATGGTGGCAGCTGGCGTCTACTTGCTGGCGCGGGCCTTCGTCCTCTTTGCAACCCTGCCGGACATCATGCTGGTGGTGGCCTATGTAGGCGGCTTCACGGCTTTGTTTGCCGCCACCATCGCCATTACCCAGCGGGATATCAAACGCATCCTCGCCTACTCGACCATAAGCCAGCTCGGCTACATGGTCATGGCTATGGGGGTGGGCAGCATGACGGCCGGCATGTTCCACCTGATGACCCACGCCTTCTTTAAATCTCTGCTCTTCCTGGGCGCCGGCAGCGTCATCCACGCCCTGAATGAACAGGATATTTTCCGCATGGGTGGCCTGTATAAGGATATGAAGATTACCGTCAGCACTTTTATCATTGCCGCCCTGGCCCTGGCGGGGCTGCCGCCCCTGGCCGGCTTCTGGAGCAAGGATGAGATCTTGGCCGCCACTTTCAGCAACGGCTTCACCGGCCTCTATATCCTGGGCACCCTGGTGGCCTTCCTGACGGCCTTCTATATGTTCCGCCTCATCTTCGTAGCCTTCTTCGGCGACCGCCGCGCCGGCCTCCACGGCCATGAGTCCCCCCTGACCATGACCGTGCCGCTGCTGGTCCTGGCCGCGCTTTCGGTGCTAGCCGGTTTTGTGGGGGCGCCTTTTGTCGAGCATGGCTTCAGCGCCTTTGTCTATTTCGGTGAACCCCATCATGTCGAACCCAACTATGTGGTGATGCTGCTTTCCGTAGCCGTCGCTCTGGCCGGCATCGGCCTGGCCTGGCTCTTCTACGGCCGTCCCAGCGACGTGCCGGAGAAACTGGCTAACCGTTACCGCGGCCTCTATACGCTGCTGGTGAACAAGTATTATATCGATGAAGCCTAC
>DFYS01000053.1:10355-14322 GCA_002383405.1 Moorella sp. UBA4076 | reverse complement strand
TAGAGGCCCTTTTTCTCCCGGCCGGGGCGTTCCCGGAGAGAGCGGGCCAGTTTGACGTAGCGGTTGGCAGGGGAAGTGATTAAACCCATCTTACTTTTCCTGCAGCCTCTCCAGGGCTTTGTTATGACCCACCAGGACCAGGATGTCGCCTTCTTTCACTACGTCGTCGGCACCGGGAGCGGCTAGAATCTTATTGCCCCTTTTGATAGCCATCACACTTACCCCGTGCTGGGCGCGCAAATTGAGCTGCCCCAGGGTCTTGCCGCTTATCCGGGCTGGAGCGACAATCTCGACGATGCTATAATCCGGTGAAAGGTCGATATGCTCCAGGACGTTGCCGGAAGCCAGGGTATGGGCTACTCTGACCCCCATATCCCGCTCCGGGTAGACAATGCGGTCCGCACCGATTTTGGCCAGGACTTTGCCGTGCTGGTCGTTCAAGGCTTTGGCCACCACGCATTTGACACCCAGTTCCTTGACGTTGAGGGTTACCAGGATGTTAGCTTCGACGTTTTCACCGATAGCCACAACAGCCACATCGACGTTACGGATGCCCGCTACTTTCAAAGCCTCCTCGTCGCGGGCATCAGCCTGCATCGATGTGGTAACTTCGTTCATCAGGGCTTCGACCTTGGCTTCATTGCTGTCAATGGCCAGTACCTGGTAACCCATATGCGCCAGGGTACGGGCGACGCTGGAGCCGAAACGCCCCAGGCCGATAACGGCAAACTGTTTCATGACTTTGCCCCCCCTTTAGCCAACCATAATCTTCTCCTCCGGGTAATGCTTCAATCCCTGGCGGCCCAGGCGATGGGCAATGGCAAAGGCCAGGGTGAGCGGCCCCACCCGCCCGCTGAACATCGTGGCCGCAATAAGCAATTTGCCAATGACCGATAAATGGGGCGTCAGGCCCATGGATAGCCCCACCGTACCAAAGGCCGAAGTTGCTTCAAAAAGCACCACCTGCATTTCCGCCTGCTCGGTAATTAATAGAACGCCGGTTACTGTAAGCACCAGGAGCATGGAAACAGCGGCAATAGCCAGGGCTTTTAACACTGTCCCCCGCGGCAAGCGGCGGCCGAAGATTTCAATATCATAATTACCCCGGATAATGGTCCAGACAGCCACCGCAATGGCGGCGAAGGTCGTCGTTTTAATACCGCCGCCGGTGGACCCGGGCGAGGCGCCGATAAACATCAGCGTAATGATGAAGAGCAGGGTTGCCGGCCTCAGGTCACTGATATTGAGGGTATTAAACCCGGCCGTCCGCGGTGTCACGGCCTGGAAGTAGGAGGCCAGGATCTTTTCATCCAGGGGTAAAGGAGCCAAGCTTTTGGAGTTATTATACTCCAGGATAAATATAATTACCGTAGCGGCAATGATTAATAGCAGGGAAGTACGGATAATGAGCTTGCTATTGAGAGACAAACGCTGCCAGGAACGCTTGGTATAAAGATCAGCGACGACGCTGAAACCCAGACCCCCGGAGATAATCAGGGAAGTAATCACCAGGCTGACAAACCAGTCACCGCGGTAATCGACCAGGCTCCTGGAGAAAAGGTCAAAACCAGCGTTGCAGAAAGCGGAAACGGCATGGAAGATGCCAAAATAAACAGCCTGTCCCAGGGGCATCTGGCTGCTGAACCGGATACTCAGCAGCACCGCCCCCAGGCCCTCGGCCATAAAGGTAAAGAAGAGGACATATCTGATCAGACGTACGACCCCTTCAACGGATAGCTGGTTCATAGCTTCCTGGATCACCAGCCGTTCTTTCAGGGTGATCCGTTTACCGATCAGCAAAGCGACCAGGGTGGATAAAGTCATAAATCCCAGACCGCCGGTTTGAATTAAAGCGAGGATAATCAGCTCGCCAAATAGAGAATAGGTGGTCTGGGTATCAACCGTTATCAGGCCGGTAACAGCTGTTGCCGATGTAGCTGTAAACAGGGCGTCGATAAGCACTACCGGTTGCCCGTTCTCGCTGGCAACGGGCAAACTTAAAAGCAACGTACCGGTGGCAATAACCACTACAAATCCCAGGGCGAGAACCTGGGGCGGCCGCAGGCGGAAGGGCCATTCCCGCACTATACTCGTATTCTTTCACTCTCCAGAAGACCGGCTTTGGGGAGTTAAAAACATCTTCGCTAGCTTGCCAGCAATGAAAGCTTCCTGTCCGGGCTCGAAAATCAGGCTAAACCGGGTAAAGGGACCCTCTTTTACGGTCAAAAGCGGGGACCAGTACCATGGCCGGCAACCTCAATGAGGCTTTTCGCAGCCTAATTGCTCCACATATTAAAGCTCAATATCAGCCTCCTGTCAAGGGGCAATAAGCTAAAGGCCAATTAGTAGTTTCGGCAACTAATTGGCCTTCTGATAGTAAGCCCCAACCGAATTTATGCTCCCAGGCCCAGCTTTTCTTTAGCCATATTTACCATGCGGTTAAACCCGTTAGCATCACTTATGGCCATTTCGGCCAGCATTTTGCGGTTAACTTCGACGCCGGCTTTCTTAAGCCCGTTAATCAGGCGGCTGTAGGTCAGGCCCTGCATCCTGGCGGCGGCATTGATACGGGCAATCCAGAGTTTCCTGAAGTCGCCTTTGCGCTGCCGCCGGTGGGCATAGGCATAGGCCAGGGATTTGATTACCTGTTCGTTGGCCGGCCGGAATAGTTTCGACTTGGAGCCAAAGTAACCTTTGGCCAGTTTGAGGATCTTTTTATGACGCTGGTGCTTGGTTACACCACGTTTAACACGAGCCATTATCGTTCCCTCCTTAAAGAGATGTGAGAGGTGGGAGGTGGGAGGTGCGGCCCCGGCATGGATAGCACCCCCGCGCTGCCATTTTTATCCTCCTGCTGGGGTCACTGTTTGCTGTATGGACCGTCTACCCTCTAAAAGCGAAGACTCCCGGGGTTATTTTAAGCTTGATAGGGCAAAAGCCGGGCTACACGGCGGCGGTCGGTGCTGTCAATCAGGGCGGGCTGGCGCAGGCGCCGTTTGCGTTTTGGCGTTTTGCTGGCCAGCAAATGGCTCTTGTAGGCCCGCGCGCGTTTGACCTTCCCCGTGGCAGTAACGTGCAGCCTTTTAGCAGTACCGCGGTGGGTTTTCATCTTGGGCATAGTATCACCTCATATATGTTTTCACTCTCAGGCTTTAGGCGTCAGGATCATGGTCATATTGCGCCCCTCGACTTTGGGCGGTTTTTCAACGGAGGCAAGGTCTGCTAACTGGTCGGCCATTCGCTTGCACAGCCTGGCTCCGAGGTCGGCATGGGCTATCTCGCGGCCCCGGAACATAATGGTTACTTTGACCTTATCGCCATCGCTGAGAAAGCGGATGGCATTGCGCGCTTTGACCTGGAAGTCATGCTCCTCGATATTCGGCCGCAGCTTAACCTCTTTTATATTTATTATGTGCTGCTTTTTCCTGGCTTCGCGTTCCCGCTTGCTCTGCTCGTATTTATATTTGCCAAAATCCATAATGCGGCAAACGGGCGGTCGCGCTGTCGGGGCCACTTCTACCAGGTCCAAACCCTGCTCCTGGGCCAGGCGCAGGGCATCCTTCGTTTGGATAATCCCCATTTGCTGTCCATCAACGCCAACCAGACGCACTTCGCGGGTCCGGATTTCTCCATTGACCCTCAAATCCTTGCTGATAATGTGTCACCCCCATTTAAATTTAACCGCCCAGTCCAGGTAAAAAGTGGGAAGTTGGAAATGAGAAGTGGGAGCCCTGCTTCTCCCCTTCGGCTTGCGGTTGGTTGCCGCTAAGACTATTTTTTCCCAAAAAGCAGGCGGGTGGACCAGGGCNNGGTGAGAAGCGGATGGCTTCTACTTCCTGGCAAAGTATATCATAGAGCCGTTCCGGCGTCAATAAGCAAACGCGTAATATCACGGGCAGGGGGTTTAGTTCACGCCCCTCTGCCCGCCTGGCATCCCTGTCCAGGGCGATGCCCTCTCAGGTAACGA
>DFYS01000053.1:7398-10279 GCA_002383405.1 Moorella sp. UBA4076 | reverse complement strand
ATCTTGTAGCCGATTTTATCGTTGCGGTCATTGACCTCAGCGCGGATGCCGGCCCGCACCAGCTCGTCTTTAACCCGGCAGGCATACTCATTATGGCGGTCGGTGATGGGCAGTACCCGTACCTGCACCGGCGCCAGCCAGACGGGAAAAGCGCCGCCGTAGTGCTCGATGAGGATACCGATGAAGCGTTCGATGCTGCCAAAAATGACGCGGTGGAGCATCACCGGCCGGTGCTTCTGGCCGTCCTCACCGATGTAGCTGAGATCAAATTTCTCCGGCATGAGGAAATCCAGCTGGATGGTGCCGCACTGCCAGGTACGGCCCAGGGAGTCTTCCAGGTGAAAGTCGATCTTGGGGCCGTAGAAGGCGCCGTCACCTTCATTAACGGCATAGGGCATCTCCAAAGCCTCCAGGGCCTGGCGCAGGGCGCTGGTAGCTGTCTCCCATATCTCTTCCGACCCCATGGCATTAGCGGGCCGGGTGGAAAGCTCAACGTGATACTTAAAGCCGAAAAGGCTGTAGAAGCGGTCCACCAGGTCGATGACGCCCTGGATCTCGGCCGTGATCTGGGAGGGCAGCATGAAAATATGGGCGTCGTCCTGGGTGAAGGCGCGCACCCGCATCAGGCCGTGCAGGACGCCGGACTTCTCGTGGCGGTGCACCAGGCCCATCTCCGCCAGGCGCAGGGGCAGGTCGCGGTAGCTGTGCTGCTCGGATTTGTAGACCAGAATGCCCCCGGGGCAGTTCATCGGTTTGATGGCGTAGTCAACGTCATCAATAGTGGTGAAGTACATGTTCTCCTGGTAGTGGTCCCAGTGGCCCGACTGCTCCCACAGGGAGCGGCTGAGGATAATCGGGGTGCGGATCTCCAGGTAGCCGGCGCGGCGGTGCTCCTCGCGCCAGAACTGCTCCAGCTCGTTGCGGAGGATCATGCCCCTGGGGTGGAAGAAGGGGAACCCCGGCCCTTCTTCGTGGAGGCTGAAGAGACCCAGCTGCGCCCCCAGGCGGCGGTGGTCGCGTTTTTTCGCCTCTTCCAGGCGGTGCAGGTATTCCTCCAGGTCTTTGGCCTTCGGGAAAGCGGTGCCGTAGAGCCGCTGCAGCATGGGGTTGGCCTCGCTGCCGCGCCAGTAGGCGCCGGCCAGACTGGTAAGCTTCACCGCCTTGAGATAGCCGGTGGCAGGCAGGTGGGGGCCGGCGCAGAGGTCGATAAAATCGCCCTGGCGGTAGGTACTGATAGGCACCCCCGGCGGCAGGTCGTTGATGAGTTCGAGCTTGTAGGGTTCATCCAGCTGCTGGAAAAGCTCCAGGGCCTCGGCACGGCTGATCTCCCGCCGCTCCAGGGGCAGGTCGGCCTTGATGATCCTTTGCATCTCCGTCTCGATGGCCGTCAGGTCATCAGGGGTAAATTTATGCTCGCTGTCGAAGTCGTAATAAAACCCGTCGGTGATGGCCGGGCCGATGCCCAGTTTGGTCTCCGGGAAGAGGTGCTTGACGGCCTGGGCCATGACGTGGGCCGCTGTGTGGCGGTAGGCCAGGCGGCCGCCCTCATCGGCAAAGGTCAGCAACTCCAGCCGGCACTCCTCCGGCAGGGGGCGGGTCAGGTCCCGCACCTCGCCGTTGACCCGCGCCGCTACCGCCGCGCGGGCCAGCCCTGGCGAGATATCCTGCGCCACCTGCAAAGCCGTGGTGCCGGGACTGTACTCTTTGATGCTGCCGTCGGGTAAGGTTACACGCATAAAAAGTTCCTCCTATNNATCTCCCGTGGTTCCACCCTTCTTCGGGGGCATAATCCCCCCTCCACGGCTGATAACGGTAACCATCCGGCCGGGCTTACTCTTTTTCAGCCCGGCAGCTCTGGAGTGGTCCGGCTCCCTGCCGTCACCCGGGACGCTTGCAGCCGCGGCGTCCCTCTCTGGCGGGCCGTTCAGGGGCCTCTTCTCCTTCGACGCTGTTAGGTATATTATAGCGAGCCAGGCTAAAACCTGTCAAGGTTTAGCTTGCCTTACCGCCCGGCCAGGATGGCCTGGACCAGGCCGATGCAAAGTCCCAGGACGCCGCCCAGGAGTTCGATATAGCGCAGCTCCCGGCTGGCGACTTCCAGGATAATATTCTCGACCTTTTTGAGATCGAGGGTATTGATTTTCTCCGCCACCATCTGTCCCAGAGATAGATTGGAACCAGCACCGGTCAATTCAGCCTCCAGGTCTTTTAGAGCCGGGGCTATCTCCCGGCGCAGGGTTTCCTCAACCGTCTTGCCGGCGGCCTCCTTTAATCCCGGCGGGAAGAAAGCTGGCAGCCGCTCCAGCAGCCGCCGCCGGGCCACTTCAATTATCATGCTGGCAATCTTCTCTTCCAGGGCCGGAGTATGTAANNTTGGCGGCGATTTCTGGCCGCCGTTTGGGGATCACGCCCTGCAGGTTCCACAATAAAATCCTTACTCGCCGGTGGGGGCGAAAAAGCAGGCGGATAGCCAGGACATTGGTTATCCAGCCAATGAAGGCCCCGATCAAAGGTATGATAATCCATCGTGCATATATATACATAGCTCACCCCACCGAAGCTGATAATAACAAAAGCCGGACCAAAAAGCAATATTATCCGGCCCGGGTCAGTGCTGGCGCATGCAAAATAGCGATATACCTTGTTAACCGTCCGGCAGGTTGGGTAGACATCCTCCTCGCCCTGCAGGCACTTAAGTCCGAACATCTTCGCAAAGTGGCAAGAAAATAACGCGGTAAGGTTTGGTTCCGGCTGTGTCGGGGCAGGCACTGCAGATTCAATCAGGAATTCGTAAAGAATCATCATGCCGGGGGTTATGCCAGCGATTTAGCAACCAGGGGTTGAATGCTGAGCAGACACCCATGCCGCTGACGCGGCACCA
>DFYS01000053.1:0-7292 GCA_002383405.1 Moorella sp. UBA4076 | reverse complement strand
CCCAGGTACAGTAGCGCAGGCAGAACGCTATTTTCAGGGTAGGGTCGAATGCAGGGTCTTACGACCCTCGTGTTTCCTGCCTCTTGCCTCCTGCCTCTATTGTCAGCGTTTCTGCAAAGGCTGCAGGCAGCGGCTGCAGCCGCTGCAATAGATCAGTCGCTCGCCGAAAACGCTCTTAATCGTGCTGATGGTGTTATGGTGGCGGCCTTTATCCGCGGCGTGGAGAATTACCTGGCGGGGGGAGATGGTAATCAGAGCGCTGATTAATAAATCCTCGTAGTTGAGGTCGCTATCGGCCATATCGACAATAAAACCTTCCAGGTAGTCGCCGCTTAAGCTGTGATTTTCACCGTCATAGAGCTGAAAGCCGCCGCCGGGGCTTAAAATCACATGTACTTTATCCACCCGCGGCTGCTGCGCCTCAACAAAATAGCGCAAAAGACGGATGAATTCGTCGTATTCCTTCTCCATCAGGAATTCATCCACTGCTTCTTCCAGTGCCTGGTCCAGTTCCAGCAAATAGTCCTGGAGGCGAAAGCGGACAAAGCCGTCAATGTTTAACCAGGCGTTTTCCTGCAAATACTCCAATATACGGGCGGTAATGGGTTCACCGCGCCCCTGATGCGCCAGGCAGCTGTTTTCCCCCTGATCGAGAATATCACGGGCACGCTGGCAGATTTCAGTTACGGCGCCATCGTCCAGGCCTTCATACTGGCTCAAAAGCATGCTCTCCAGCAAGGCCTGCTCCCATCTTTTGACAATAAAGGCGGCCACCACCTCGGCCACCTGTTCTTGAAAGCGTTTAATATCCTGTTTGGAAGGCCGGCCGGGGCCGGTCTCCAGAAAGCAGCGGCAGAAATTCATGCCCTCCGCCTGCCACAGGTGAAGACCCACACTGTAACCATATCTATGATTAAACTCGGCCTGGAGGTAATCAATCGGCCTGGCAGTAACGAGCGTAACATTCACGGGCGCTGCACCTCCTTGTGCTGCTATTATATGTGCCGCCCGTGATTTGTATACAGTTGGCTCCCTGCCAGGTTGTCTAAAAATCAAGCTCTAACTGGCTCCGGCGCGCCGGGTGAAATTGGCACCTGTTTAATTTTTGCCAGGGCTGAATTTTTTAATCTTCTCTGACCAAAATAAAAATAGCCTCTCCCATTTTGGGTGAGGCTGTAAATGTTTTTCTGGTGGGCGCAGCAAGGATTGAACTTGCGGCCCCTTCCGCGTCAAGGAAGTGCTCTCCCACTGAGCTATGCGCCCGTATTTTATCCCCGTGCCAGGTTATATTATGCCCGAAAAAAGACATGATGTCAAGGGGGATGCGAGTCGAGCTATTTTTCAGCACGTACCTTTTTCTTCTTTAACAGATGCCGTTCGTGTTCATAGCTACGCATTTTACTTTCCTGATCGATAATATGGAACGCGATATTTCCTACACGATTTTTCTATCCTGATCAGGTTATGGCTGATACTTTTAGCTCCTTACGGCTTCAGCCCGGCTACTTTTTCACTAAACTCAGCGGCGTGGTAGGAACTGCGGACAAAGGGGGCCGCAGCCACGTAGAGGAAGCCCATTTCCCGGCCTTTTTCCTCATACCAGGCAAAGGTTTCCGGAGTGACATACTCTTTAACCTCCAGGTGGCCGGCTGAGGGCCGCAGGTACTGGCCGATGGTAAGGATACTGCAGCCTGCAGTCCGGAGGTCGGCCATGACGGCCAGAACCTCTTCCCGGCTTTCTCCCAGGCCCACCATCAGCCCGGACTTGGTATAAATACGGGCGTCCAGTTCTTTCATTCGCTGGAGAACCTGCAGGCTGCGCCGGTAATCGGCCTGGGGCCGGACGGTCGGGTAGAGGCGCGGTATTGTCTCGATATTGTGGTTAAAGATGTCCGGATGCGCCCGCGCGACGGTGGCCAGGGCTGCTTCGTTATTATGGAAGTCTGGGGTCAGGACCTCGATACGGGCCTCCGGCAGGGCCTGGCGCAGGGCGGTGATGGTGGCGGCGAAGTGGCCGGCACCGCCGTCGGGCAGGTCATCGCGGGTAACCGAGGTGACGACAACATGCTTCAACCCCAGACGCCTGGCTGCTTCAGCCACACGGCGGGGCTCGTCGCCATCCAGGGGCTCCGGCTGGCCATGCTCGATAGCGCAGAAGCGACAGTTGCGGGTACAAATATTGCCCAGGATCATAAAGGTGGCCGTCCGGCTGGCAAAGCACTCCCCCTGGTTGGGGCAGCGGGCACTCTGGCAGACGGTATGCAGGTGCAGGTCGGCCAGGAGCTGCCGGGTGGCCGTGACATCCCCGGAAGCCGGCAGGCGTTTGTGAAGCCAGGGCGGCATGGTTTTATGCCCGGTAGTTTTAGAAAAAGTAGTCATTGCTTGCCTCCGGGAGCTATTTTCATCCTTCTGCTGGTGTCGCGTTAGGGCACAGGCGTCTACCAGAACAGTCTGATGGTCAGCCTGCTTATGTCCCCGGGGTCCTGCGCGACGGACGGCTACCCGGGTTCGCTATACCGCCGGCAGGCAGTATTGGAGCGATCTGGATGATGGGGAGCTGCCGCAGTGGCAAAAGTAGCTTTACGAATGGATACTCATGCCGTGGACAGCCTCGGCGGCCTCCATGACCGCCTCGGAGAGGGTTGGGTGAGCGTGGATCGTCGCCGCCAGCTCGTTAGCGGTAAGGCCTTTGCTTACCGCCAGGGCGCCTTCGGCGATGAGTTCGGTGGCGTGGGGTCCCATAATGAAGACTCCTATCACCCGGTCGCTCCCCTCTTCGGCGATTACCTTGACCATGCCCTCTGTCTCGCCGCTGCACAGGGCTTTGCCGCTGGCCAGGAAAGGGAATTTACCGGCCTTGACTGCGAGGCCACGTTCGGTGGCTGCTTCTTTGGTGAGGCCGACAGCGGCGATCTCCGGCAGGGTGTAGATGCAGTTGGGTACGGCGTCGTAGTTTACCCTGGCGGGCCGGCCCATGATGGTGGCCACCGCCGCCAGGCCCTGGGCCGAGGCGACGTGGGCGAGCTGGACCTTGTTGGTGACGTCGCCGATGGCGTAGATGCCGGGGACGCTGGTGCGCAGGTAGTCGTCAACAACGATTTCGTCTTTTGGTCCCAGTGTGACGCCGGCTTCCTCCAGTCCCAGGCCGCGGGTGTTGAACTGGCGGCCGATGGAAATCAGCACCCTGTCGGCGGCTATCGTCTGGCCGTCAGCCAGGGTGGCCTGCACCCGGCCGCCGGCTTCCGAAACTGCGGTGATCTGGGCCTTCGTTTTGATCTCCACCCCGGCTTTCTTGAGTACCATGCTGAAGCGCCGGGCAATCTCGCTGTCGATCATCGGCAGGATGGTGGGCATCATTTCGACGATGGTGACCTTGCTGCCCAGGGTGGCAAACAGGGTAGCGAATTCGCAGCCGATGACACCGCCGCCGATGATGAGGAGCTCGGCCGGCACTTCCGTCCAGGCCAGGGCCTCGGTGCTGGTGACCACGCTGCGGCCGTTGTAGCCCAGAGCAGTAATCAGGGCCGGCTCCGACCCGGTGGCCAGGATGATATTCTCCGCCGCGATATTTTCGATGGTGCCATCGATGGTGGCTACTTCCACCTGACCGGGTCCTTTAAGAAAACCGCGCCCCTGGATAAGGTCGACTTTGTTCTTTTTGAAGAGAAAGGCGATGCCCCCGGTCAGCTGCTGGACCACAGCGTCTTTGCGCGCCGCCAGGCGGCTGTAATCAATGCTGTAGTCTTTGATATCAATACCAAAAGCAGCTGCTCCCTGGATGCCTTTGACCAGCCCGGCTCCGGCCAGCAACGCCTTGGTGGGAATGCAACCGCGGTTGAGGCAGGTGCCGCCTAAAGCGTCCTGCTCAATAACGACCACCTTCGCGCCCAGCTGGGCGGCGCGGATAGCGGCGACGTAGCCGCCGGGCCCGCCACCGAGGATAGCTATGTTGTAACTCATGGAGAACCCCTCCTGATAGATATGTTGGCAATAAATTGCGGGTGACCTGGCGGAACGGTTTAACACTCAGCCATTGGCGGCTCTGCCGTTTATATCTCCCGCTGCTGGCAGCAGACCACCACCGGCGTTTGCCTGTCACATATCCCGCAGCCGTTTGCCGACCTCCGGCATGAGCATCCTGAGCAGCAGATCAGCGTCAATATTTCCCCGGCACTGCCCCTGGAGCCGGGCGGCACCAACCCCCATCCTATACTCTAACTAAAACTTGGTCAGGTACTGGTCGACCTCCCACTGGTGCACGCGGATGCGGTACTCCTCGCACTCGATGCGCTTGGCCTCGATAAAACGCTGGTAGATATGGGGTCCCAGGGCGGCGCGGATAACAGCGTCTTGCTCCAATTCATCCAGGGCTTCATCCAGGGTAACCGGCAGGAGGGTAATGCCCTGGTTTTGCATAGCGGCTTTATCCATATCATAGATGTTGCCGTTGACCGGCGCCGGCGGCTCAATCTGATTGGCAATGCCGTCCAGGCCGGCTTTCAGCATAACAGCAATGGCCAGGTAAGGATTGGTGGAAGGATCGGGGTGGCGCACTTCCAGCCGGGTGGACAGACCCCGTTTGGCCGGAATACGGATAAGGGGACTGCGGTTCCGGGGTGACCAGGCGATATAAACCGGCGCCTCATAGCCGGACACCAGGCGTTTGTAGGAGTTTACCGTCGGGTTGGTAATCGCTGTCAGCGCGCGGGCATGAGCCATCAGGCCGCCGATAAAGTAGTAGGCTTCCGTGCTTAACTGGAGCTTGTCGGCAGGGTCGTAAAAGGCGTTCTCATCCCCCCGGAAAAGGGAGATATTGCAGTGCATGCCGGAGCCGGCGATGCCGAAAATGGGTTTGGGCATAAAGGTGGCGTGGAGGCCGTGCCGCTGGGCAATGGTACGCACTACGAACTTGAAGGTGGCGATGTTGTCGGCCGTCCGCAGGGCGTCGCCGTATTTAAAGTCGATTTCATGCTGGCCCGGGGCAACTTCGTGGTGGGAGGCTTCGATTTCAAAGCCCATCTGTTGCAGGGTCAGGACCATGTCGCGCCGGGCGTCTTCCCCCAGGTCGACCGGTGTGAGGTCGAAGTAGCCGGCGCTGTCGTGGGTATCGAGGGTCGGCCGCCCGCTGGTGTCGGTATGGAAAAGGAAAAACTCCGCCTCCGGCCCCACGTTCATCGTAAAGCCCATGGCCTCCGCCTCGGCGATAGCCCGCCGCAGGGTCCCGCGCGGGCAACCGATGAAGGGCGTGCCGTCAGCGTTATAGACATCGCAGATGAGCCTTGCCACCGCGTCGCCGTTGGGCCGCCAGGGAAAAATGGTGAATGTGGCAGGGTCCGGACGCAGGTACATGTCGGATTCTTCGATGCGGACAAAGCCTTCGATGGAAGAGCCGTCAAACATCAGCTCGTTATTGAGGGCCTTAGGAAGCTGCTCCAGGGTAATGGCGACATTTTTCAAGACGCCAAAGATATCAGTAAACTGCAGGCGGATAAATTTGACCCCTAAATCGGTCGCCGCTTGTATGACGGTTTCCCGGTCATCGGCCATAAATAACTCCCCTTCTCTAATAATGAAAGCGTCCTGGCAAAAGGACGCCTTTTTACCCATACAGCTAGATTATAGCATCTGGTCCGGCGGAATTCAACAATTTTTCGCCGGGCTGTCTCTGGATATGCGGCTCTTCTAAAAACGCTTATCCAGGGCCGCCCGTCCAGCCAGACCCGGCGTAAATACAAACGGCGTTCCGAGCCGCTGCTCCAGGCGCTCACCTTATCTTCGCTCTCCTCCAGATATAGCGTCCCAACCGTTCCGGGCCGTCGCTCCAGGCGCTCACCGGCACCAGCCACCGGCCCACTCCCGGCTGCCAGCGCAAAGTATCGGAAATGAGTATTTCCATAGCGTTTCCCCCGCCGCTTGCGGCTGATAACGTATCCGCCATCCATAGCCGGGTTCGGCCTTACTCTTACAAGCAATCACTCTGCCCCCCGGCCGACTTGCCCCTGGCGAAAACAGGTTTCGTCTTGCACGTACAAAAAGCTGCTTATCGCATCCCCGGACCGGCGCCGACTTGCCCCTGGCGAAAACAGCTTTCGTCTTGCACTGTTATAGCTTAAACCACCTGTTAAACCCATAGCAGGCTTCAAGCAAAACTTATAACCCGGCCGCCTGCCGGTAAAAATAGCTCCAGGGAAACCGAAGTACAGCTCGCATTATTTTTCAGCGGAGGAAAACCTGTCCTTGGATATCGGTGAAAGCCTGGTCGGTTCCTATTTTAAATACGTCCTGGGCTGCAAGATTGTCGTCTATAATTGCCACCTGGACAGCGGCGGCGAGATCGATGTCATTGCCCTGGCCCCGGACGGACGCAGGGTATTCCTGTGTGAAGTAGCCACTCACCTGCGCGGTCTCCTCTACGGTGACAGCAACGCCGCCACGTGTATGCGGATAACCCACAAAATTAAAAGGGCGGCCGAATTCGCTGCCGCTAATTTCCCCAACCGGGAACCAGTCTTCATGCTCTGGGCCCCGGCCGCCTCCCGCGGTCTGGTACGAGAGCTGACTATAATAAAGGAAAGCTCCCCCGCTCAGGGGATAGCTGTGGAACTGGTCCTCAACCACGACTACACCGCTTGCATCCGCCGCCTGCGCGACGCCGCCCGGCAGAACATCAAAACCACCGATGAGCCTGCTTTCCGGTTGCTGCAGATTCTGGAGCATCTGCGGTGAAACATCAGGTCTCCCGTTCCTGCAATATGAGATAGTGATCATGTTTTTGACTAAGGTCATAAGTTTTCCCAGCCCCTATACCGATGATATCCAGGGCGGGATCTTCCTGTCCTAGATCTTCCTCCAGTCCACGGGAAAGATATTTCCTAACAAGGTCAGATTGGGAGACTTTCTTTCTTTTCGCTACCTGCTGCAACCGCTCATGAAGTGTTTTATCAAGGTATACCTGCAAAGGAACTTTATTCATGCAACAAACCGCCTCTCGACTGTTTTTTATGTAAATATTATACATAATTCTGCTGCAAAAAGCCTCCTTTGGGTTGTGACAAGATGGTCTATACCTCCCTGGTATTTTGCCGGTTCCTTCCCGGCTATTTTATTCCGAAAATAGCATACTGTCATTAGCACCATTCATGGGGTAAGGTTCCCTCCGGGCGCCACTTCCGATTTTCGCCGTCCTGGTGGGATCTCCTGCCATATCCAGGCTTACCCCATTCGGTATTATCGCAACTTTATCGTCTATGAGGAAAGGCTCGATATGAAGTTATATTTTCTGTTCTCGGGCA
>DFYS01000022.1 GCA_002383405.1 Moorella sp. UBA4076 | reverse complement strand
ACTGGGCGGCAGATGATATCAGCGCCATGGTCAGCCGCGGCCTCATCGCCGGCTACGAGGACGGCTCCTTCCGGCCCGACATCCCGGTGAGCCGGGTGGAGTTCATCACCCTGCTGGTGCGCCTGGCCGGCTGGCAGGTAGCGGGCCAAGAGCAGCCCGATTTTCAAGACTGCACCGCCATCCCCGCCTGGGCGCGGGCGACCATCGCTGTAGCGCAGGAGCACGGCCTCGTCGCCGGCTACGAAGACGGCACCTTCCGCCCCGACCGGCCCGTCAGCCGCGTCGAAGCGGCCGCCTTCTTTGTCCGTTTGCTGGAATTAACCGGCAAAGAAGTCGGTGATGTGGAGCCTGACCAGCCGCCTCCCTTTAGCGACTGGGATAGCATCCCCGCCTGGGGCCGGGAGGCTGTAGCCCGCGCCTGGGCCGCCGGCCTCATGCGCGGCATGACGCCGGCCACCTTCGCCCCCCTCTCCCCCCTCACCCGCGCCCAGGCCGCCGCCATCCTGGCGCGGGTGCAGTAGGCATACTTGCTACCAGTTTCAGGGAATGATATAATGTTTACACCAGACAGGCCAGGTAGGGGGTCATCAACTTGCGCCAGGAAGCACTTAATGAAAAAAACTTAGCCACTTTCTGCCGTGAACAGGGGATTCCCCTGGCCATCCTTTTTGGTTCCCGGGCTACCGGCCGGGTGCACGCCGGCAGCGACTGGGACCTGGCCGTATGGGTGGAGGATGAACGACTTCTGGAGAGCAGCCTCGCCGCCGCAAGGCGTAAGCGCAGGCTGATCCGTAATTGCTGCAATTACTTGCAAACAGGTAACCTGGACCTGGTGATTCTTAACCGGGCCGCACCATTAATAAAGTATGAAGTCGCCAGGAACGGTAAATTGTTATACGAGAAAGAGCCCGGCNNGGGAATGTATGATGGAATTAGCATTAAAGATACCTGAAGAAGTTTTATTTGCGTTAAAACTACCACCCTCAGAAGTGGACGCGGAATTACGCAAAGAATTGGCTTTAGCATTGTACCAGCGCGGTGTTCTTCCTTTAGGAAAAGCAAGGGTATTGGCGAGTATGAAGCGGAGAGATTTCGAAGAACTTTTAGGGAGTCGGCAAATAGCCCGTCATTCGAAAAAGATAAACCAACCAGCCTCCCCCCGAAAAAATACAGCGTTCTGGCCAGGGAATAACCTTTTACGTATGGCCGGTGCTTTTAAGGGGCCGAAAGACTTATCCAAACGACATATTCTGTGAACGGCCAACCGTATCAAAACCAAACTGCTCATAATGGTTATCAAACGTAAAAGCGACTTTTATATTATGGCGCTGCATAATTACAAAGGCCGTTGCATCAGTTAGGGAAAAATCCTTATCCGTATATTTACGAATAATGTCTTTAGCTATATGTTCATCCTTCAATGTAACATAGATAATATTCCAATCCAGAGTTAATAACCATCGGCGGGCAATGTTGGCATCTATTCTGGCTAATAATAGGGAATGACATTCAGCTACGAGATAATTAGTCATTATTAAAGAAGCTTGTTGGTTAACCAGGGTTTGCAAAACAATTTTCGCTTTATCATGCCATTGATCGCGCTTATTTAATAAAGCCAGGACAGCACTCGAATCTACTAATACCAGGGCCATTACTCCTGCTCCTTATCATCCCGAGCCGCAAGATAAAAATCATGGCGTTCAGCCAGGTCAGGGGGACCTTCTCCTTTACCAATCAACTTAAAAATGGCATCGTCAGGACTGGCTTGCTTAAAAGGTGCCAGTTTACGAAGTATTATTTTTTCACCATCGACATAGACCGCTAATTGATCACCTTCCTTTATTCCTAAGAGCTTTCTGGCCGGCACTGGCAGGATCATTTCTCCACTTGCTTTTACTTTAACCACTTCATATCCTTTGGCCATATTTGTTTTCTTCCTTTCACCCGTCTTAAGAAAGATTATATAGCTCCAAGGAACAAATAACAAGGGCATAGGATTACAGCAATTGTGGCCAAATTAAATAAGGGACCTTACGGTCCCTTATTTCGTCTCCAGCCATAAGATGATTGTCTGCTGCTGCGTTTCCTGCTCCCAGGTGGCCAGCTGCTGCTCCAGGGCTTTAGCATCCTGCAGCAGTTTCTCCTTCTCCGCCGGGTCGCTGGCGGCATTCACCTGCGCTACCTTGGCCTGGTACTGCTCCAGGGTGGTGCTGAACTGCTGTGACAGGTCCTGAGTAGAGGTGTTGCGATCCGTCACCCGGCCCAGCCAGCTCAAAGTGTTCAGCAGGCCGGCGGCGCGGTCCGCCGCTACTACCATTTGATAGATCACCCTCTGCGGGTCGCCGTTCTCCTGGTCGGCGACTATCTGCACGGTGGCAGCGCTGCTGGCGGCCAGGCCCGTTGCCTTCGCGCGGGCTGCAACCATATCGCTGACCGTCACTTTGAGCAGGGTGCTCGTCGCCTGGTGCCCGTTGCTCAAGAAAGTCCTGGGCGTATAAGGCTCGGCACCGGCTATCTGTAGCGGTTGCTGGCCGGGTTTATCGTTATCCGGTGGAGCCGGCCGGCTGTTGTCCGGGGTGGTAGTATCCTGCCCATCATTGCCGGGCGGGTTAACCGGAGGCGGGGGCTGATCCCCAGGGCCGCCGCTGCCCGGCTGCCGGCCGTCTCCCGGCGGCGGCGTGTTATCCCCGTTTGCCGGCGGCGGGTTGCCCGCGGGCGGCTGGTTTATTTCCGGCTGCTGTACGTCCGGCCGCTGGCCGTCCGGTGGCTGTACTCCCGCGCCGGGGACGCCGCTGCCATCGCTCCCCCCCGGCTGCTGGCCGTCGTGCGGTTGCAGCAGCGCCACCGGGGATAGGATCGGCTGCCACAGCCCGCGGGCGGCGTAACCGATGGAGCCGGCGGCGAGTATCGCCACCGCGGCCGCTGTCGCAATCCAGCGTCGCGCCCCCTGCCAGGGCCGCATTTTTTGCCGGGCCGCCAGCCTGGCATTAATCGCCGCCGCGAAACCCGCCGGCGCCGTCACCGGCGCCTGCAGTCCCCGCAGGGCGCGGGCCAGTTCCTCCCACCGGGCCAGCTCCTCCCGGCAGTCCGGGCATTCGCCCAGGTGCTGCTCTAAAGTTGTTATCTCTTCTGCCAGGAGCTCCCCGTCCAGGTAGGGCGAGAAGAACTCCCTGGCCTCACGGCACTGCATACCCTCTCACCTCAGGGCCGCCGGCTTTTTAGCGCTGCCCGGCGGCCGGATTATGCCTGTTTTATCCTTTTTTTATCCCATCACCATCAAAGGATGGCCGCTGCAAGTTCTGACCAAGAATATTTCTCCCCTGTAGCCTGGCAAAGCCGTCGCAGTCTTTTAGGTCCTGAGCCGACCACCGATAGTATCTGCTTGCCGCAGTCTGGCAAAGCCAGGCTCAAGGGAGGCATATACTTTTTCCTTTACCCCGATCCGGCATAGCCTTAAACCAGGGTCCTGCAACCGGCATCCTACCTTTTCACCCCGGCACCGCTTTGCCCCGGCGGCAGCGCCGCCATCTGCATTACCTTTTCCCGCATCGCCTGCCGCGCCCGGTTCAGGCGCGACTTCACCGTCCCCAGGGAGCAGCCCAGCATCGACGCGATCTCATCGTAGCTGTAACCCTGCATCTCCCGCAGGATCAGGACCGCCTGGTAGTCGGCCGGCAGCTGCCTCAAGGCCTGCCGCACGCTCTGCTGCAGCTCCAGCGCAACCACCACATCCTGGGGATCGCCGCCGGCGGCCACCTCGCGGGTGACCTCCCCCTCCCCCGTATCCAGGGGGGCGTCCAGGGAAAGTACCGGGTGGCGGGTTATTTTCCGCCGCAGGTTTAGATATAGATTGACAGTGATGCGGTGCAGCCAGGTGCCCGGGTCGGCCTCGTTGCGGAAGCGCGTAAGCCCCGTGTAGGCGCGAACAAAGACCTCCTGGGCCAGGTCCTGGGCGTCGGCATGGTTGCCGGTAAGCTGGTAGCTCAGGTTATAAACTTTATCCTGATAAGTAACTACCAGTTCCTCAAAGGATGGGACGCCGGTTTTCTTCCCCGGCGTCTTCTGCTCACCAAGCTCCAAAGAGAACACCCCTGGAGGCCCGGTATGTACCGGACACTTATTAGACAAAAAAAGAAGGAAAAAAGTTCCCGTAACCGGCGCGGTACGGCAAGAAAAAAACTGCCGCCGGCGAATTATATATGGCGGAGATACAAAGCAGAACAAGAGTGGCTGCCAGGTACGAACCAGCCAGTAAAAAATGACTCTAAAAAATGACTCAATGGATATCGCCGCACACATATCGATGTATTGGCTACAAAATATGATTGTAACCGCAGTATCAACCATAGTATAGCGTACGGACGGCCATCCGGCAACCTGCCAGATGTTGTAATTTCCTTTCATTTCTGGTTGCCGCGCTGCGGGTTATAAGAAAAACTCTTCGCTATAGTGATAGTGTTAGCCCTAAAAAGCTGCAAAAAAATCTCTCCGCCGGGGAACTTTTCGCTGCCTTCCGGTGTCTAATTAACTGGTTAGGCGAGGAAAAGCCGTCCAAACCAGCAGGAAAACTGGACGGTCGCGTAGAATATTCCTCACCTGGGGAAGTTCCCCTTCACAGCACCAGTCATAGCACTACGTCGCAGCAACATTGGCGAAAACCTGGCAAAGGAGGGACGCGCAGGGGTATAACGGCCGCCCGGGCCGAAACAAGCAAGCATCAAAACGCCCTACATGCGGGCACAAAACTCAAGGAGGGAATTTAGCTTGTTAAAAACGCGGAAGAAATGGATTTCCGTACTGCTCACCTTAGCCATGCTGGTGGGCCTGATGGTACCCCTGGCCGCCCCGGCAGTTGCCGACGACTATGAGTATGCAAAGTTTTCGGCAGGATTTACTTATGTTGATGCAGAAGACAACCAAAACCTTGGAAAAATTAGTATTGCAAACGGCGACGACCTCAGCAGTGTTAGTGGCAGTGTTTATATCCAGGTTACCCTTCCTGATGGAGTGGAATATAAAGATGCTCCAACAATAGGTGATGCTAATAGTACGGCTTATGCAACTGGTGGTTCCATTGTCGGTGCAACCGATAATTCAATAACTGTAGAAGCTAATAATATTATAGCTACCGACGTTGAGGTTCTCTTCAATGGAGATTCTGCTGTTGACATCGATTCTGATGTAACCGGCAATATTACCGCTGAAGTAAAGGTTTGGGAATCTGACGGCACCCAAACATTGTGGGAACAAACCTACAATGCTACTGTTGGTAAGATCGCGAGTGGCGACGTAACAGTCAGCGCTAAATCAGCCAAAAAAGTAACTGTAGGCTCCAACAAACAAGGCGCCAAAATTACTATTGCTGAGAATGAACCCGGTGCTCTTAGCGCAGATCCTGGTGACGATGAAATCTTTATAACCATACAAAAGTCGGGTGTAAAATGGGATAAAACAAATTTGATTTTGATTGCTAATCAACCTGTTGCCTCCGGTTTAACAATTGATCCTATCGTTGCTACTTCATTTACAAACAGCGACAAGACCCTTAAACTCACTGTTGCTACTGCTTCCGGTGCCTTCTCTGGCAAAATTGAAATTACCCCGCGGTTTATTGTAAATCCCGGCGCTTCCGAAGGTGATATTTCCGTTAAAGTTTCTGGCGACGATGTAGATGACACTGAGTTAGTTGTAGCTACTGTTGGCGAAGGCGATGTTGCCGTCGAAGTCGAGAAAGCTGACAAAGACAGCGTCAAATTAGGTCGAAAAGCCACTTTTGATGATGTTAAAATCACTTTAAATCCCGACACCAATTTTGCTGTAGATGATTATTTCTCCATTACCTTACCCGAGGGATTAAAGTGGAAGGATGTTGACTCCAGTGACACCACCCCTGTTGATGATAATTCTGGAAACCTGGAGTTTGTGGATTTAGTTGATAGTGACAGGACCGCATGGTTCATATTCGGTGGTAATGAATCATCCGATGTTGAACTTACAAACTTAGATATCCTTGCTGATTATGATGCTGAACTGGGTGATCTGGAAGTTACTTTCGGTGGCGCAGTAGAGGGTTCTTACAAGATAGGCGCTGTAAAGGTCTCCTTTACGGTTGAAGCCGAAAAAGTAAATGTCCCTCTTCTAGGTTCTGATATAGCTGCCGGTAAAATTGTAATCACCGAAACAGGTGCCGGCGCGCTGATAGCTACTGATGATAATGATGATAAAGACGATTGGGTTCCGGGTTACTTCGATATTAAGCTCCCCATGGGTGTTACTTTTGCCCGTACCCCCGAAGTAGATGTGACAGATGGTGACCTTGATTTAGGAACTGTTAGTGTAGTTGATGATAACAAACTGCGCATTCAAATTGAAGGCAAGAGCAATCTGAAGAGCACGTTTGAAATTACTGACATCTATTACAACATTGATAATCGTGCTACCGAGGGTGACATCACCCTGAAGATTGGTGAAGAGTATAACCTGATTAGCGATAATGCGTTAGCTAAAGTAGCCAATGCAACTATCGTTTCTGAAAGAAAGCGTGACGCTTCTTTCGCCATCGACAGCACCACCTACGTTGTCAATGGCACCGAGTACACTATGGACGTAGCGCCTTATGTGACTGCCGCCGGCCGGACCTACATGCCTGTGCGTTACCTGGCTTACGCCCTGGGTGTCAGCGAAGAGAACGTCTACTGGGATGCTGCTGCTCAGACGGTGACTCTGCTGAAAGGTACTACTGCCATTCAGCTCACTATCGGCAGCAATGTATTGAAGGTTAATGGTATCAGCCTGCCTATGGACGTTGCTCCCGAAATTAAAGACGGCCGCACCATGCTGCCCGCCAGGTTCGTAGCCGAGGCCCTGGGTGCCAGCGTCGGTTATGACGAAGCTACCCAAACCGTGACCATCAACCTGGACTAGGACCTGAATCGTATATAGGCCCGGGTTCTTAATGAACCCGGGCCTACCATTGTTTTTATCTGGTAATGGAGGTTAAAAAATGCCAAAGTTATTCATCGTTCGACTAAGAAGCGGGGATTATGGCATATTTGCCAGGGCAAAAGGAATAGCTCTAGCCTTGAGCATAATTCTGAGTATAGTTTTTATGCTTGGCTATGCTGACGTTGCCTTAGCGGACGAAAACCAAGTAACGACCCTATCCCTGGACGAAGCCGTCGAGTTAGCACTGCAGAACAGCAAGGCCCTGCAGCAGGCTGAAAACAATATCGATAAGGCAAAAATCGAACGCGATGACGCCTGGGATACCTATAACGCCGTGCTGTTCAGTACCCATATTCCTGGCACGGATATGTACGTCAGCCTGCCTACCGGGGCCGACCCGCAGGGGCTGGTTTTTAAGACCGATTTGGCCTGGAAAACAGCCCAAAAAGACTGTGATACCCTCAAGGAACAAATAATGGCGGACGTTCATAAAAGCTATTTCAATATCCTTCAGCTTCAAGCCCAACTGGAGGCTGTAAAACAGAGTTTGGCGTCAAAAGAGCGTGATTGGCAGGACACCAAAGCGCGCTGGCGTGCAGGTATGGATGTAATTTTTAATGTTAACCAGAAAAGGGCTGCTATCGTGGCTGAAAAGGCTAACCAAGTCAAAGTCGAAGATGCTTTACAGAAAGGCTATGCCGACCTGGCACAACTGGTGGGTTTGCCTGAAGGGAGTAGTCCGGAACTGAGCCTGGATGTTGCATTTCAGCCCGTGAAAGTCGATAACCTGGACCAGGCCATTGATCAGATTATCGATTCCAGCCCGGATATCTGGAAAGCGGAACAGGCCGTCGAATTGCAAGAAGATACCTATGCCATGTTAAACAGTGCCGATGTAGATCGCTATAATTTGCGGAACGCCAGGATCAGCGCGGATATGGCGAAAGATGGACTTCGTAAAGGTTTGCTTGGGGCGTATTATAGCATCCTGGATTTGGAAAGTGCTTACGAAGCTGCCAGGGAAGGGGTAGAAATAGCCCAGGAGGCTCTCAGGATAGCTCACTTAAAGTATGAAGTGGGTATGGCTACAAAAGGTGAAGTGCTGGCGGCTGAAGCGGCCCTGACAGGAGCAAAACAACAATTGCTGGGATTAACGATCCAGCATGAACTGGCAGTCAAAGCCTTCTGGCAGCCCTGGGCGTGGCAAAATCCTTGAGTGGCAGCAGTTAGTTCCCAATAAAATAGAAGGGTAAAAATAAGTTTTTCGTGTAACAGCTCAGGCTGCTTACTATTCAGCTCAATAGCTTTAGCGTTGTTCACTCGCCATTATTACGAACCCGCTCAGCCACCGTACAGGCTTCCCCGGGATATTAGTATCATTTTGGCCACTAGACTAGGTGAGCAGAGTAGAGACTTTTTCGTTAGGCAGTGTATTTTCCTTAAGGTTTCCCAGTTAACCATCCTCAGGGGAGTTTAATGATTTTAATCTCCAATAACTGATCCCAGTCCAGACAGGTGATTTCAATTCTTGTTCCTGTCTTTAAATCACTATCGCCCCGGTATGGGGCGTTATTTATATCTGTAAGGCGGGCACGCTCCCAGAATAAAAATACATTGCCTATGTTCTTAGTAAACTTATCCAGGTGCAGATAGCCAGATGTAATTTTAGTAATAGTGCCCCGGATTTTTATTACTTTCAATGGCTTAATATCCCAAATAAAGTTACTGTCGAGGGTGATATTAACCCACTGTCCTTGCTTAAATGCCGGTATATTTATCGATGGGTCTGTAGCCCAGTTGACTATATAGGTATTCAGGTTATGGCGTAAATCGCGGATTACTGCCTGCATGTCTTTGCCCAGAACAATTTTTTCTATCGTACCGGTTATTGTATTATTCGGTGGGATAATTCTTCGGTACTCGTATGCTTTTATAAAGGCGATTTCGTTGCGTTTGTTTAAGACTGCCAGGACGTGACGGTTATAGAGGCCGTGGGGGCCGGGCAGGGGGGTGCCGAACAGGGCGGCGTCGGCGGCCAAGGGGTAATCTTTGCTGCCGGTTTGGGGCGTGCTCAGGGTGATCAGGTAACGGGCCGGGGTGGCCGTCAGCAGGGACACTGAAGCGGCCGCCAGAGCTGGCGGGTGCGGGGTGGCCATTGATAGGGGTAATAATGTACCTGCAGGGGGCATACCTGAGGTTACCGGCGCGGCTGCCGGGTGGGCTATATCCGCAGTGACTGGTACTGGAGCTGATGTACTCGAAGCGGCCATCAGAGAGAGTGTACCCGTGGCGGTTGACGGCGTATTAGTTGCATCGGATATTGTTGCCAAAGGAAGCATACGCATATCTGGAGTGGTTGGCACCGGAGTTGGTCTACCCGGTACGGCCGCTAGAGTAGGCACACCTGTTACCACCACCGGCGGGGGCGTGCGCGCGGTCACCGAAGCGGTTGCCGTAGGGCGTA
>DFYS01000077.1 GCA_002383405.1 Moorella sp. UBA4076 | reverse complement strand
ACTAAAAATTCGCTGGCCCGGTCCAGGTCCAGTTCCTCAACCTCATGGAGATATTCCAGGTACTGGGCTGCTACCTCAGCTAAAGGGATGGCCTGGATATTAATTTCCTGGCGTTCGACGAGGGTGAGGAGGAGGTCGAGGGGGCCCTGAAAGATATCCAGCCTGATATTGCCAATCATGAACCCCACTCCTAACCTCCCGCTGCTAAATTGCTGAGATTAAAATGCCAGGCCGCTGAACCTGATGATCAAATCCAGGACCAGGCTTATGATAGGGCCGATGATACGACCGATAATACCGGTGGCAATAAGTAGCAATAAAATTATAGTTCCATAGTTTTCCAGCTGGTAGACAACCGCCGCCCCCTCGGGCGGCAGCAGGCCGGCCAGCACCCGCGAGCCATCCAGGGGTGGTACCGGGATGAGGTTAAATACTCCCAGGACAACGTTATAACCGACCAGCAGGTTTAAAAAAGTGCTCGCCAGGGAGCCGCCGATATGATAGCGGAGAAAGATTTGCAGGAGAACCGCGGCCAGGTACGCCAGGACCAGGTTCATAACCGGCCCGGCCAGACCCACCAGCATCATCCCCTTGCGGCGGTCCATCTGAAAATAAAAAGGATTAATCTGTACCGGTTTGGCCCAGCCGAAACCGGCGACGATAAGCAGCAGGGTGCCCAGGATATCCAGGTGCGCCAGGGGGTTCAGGGTTAAGCGGCCCTGGTTCCTGGCCGTCGGGTCACCCAGGATGAAGGCCATCTTGCCGTGGGCATACTCATGGAATGTCAGGGCGATTAGAATGGCCGGGATACCCAGGAGGAGCTGGGGTAAGCTTTGCAGGTACATGGCTGTTCTCCTTTCCCTTCAGGGAGGTCGACGGGCCGGGCATGGATAAGCGCGGGCGATGCTATGCGGTAACCGCGGCCTTCAGGGAGATAGACGGGCCGGGAGCCGGTTCCAGCCCGCCAGGGCGAGAATGAAAATCAGCGTCTCCGGGGCCATCCGCGGGCCGCCCGGCAGGCATTCCGGCAGGCTGCCTTGCGCCAGGCAGGGCGCCAGTTCCGGCAATATCTCCCTGGCGGCGGCAATGAGGCGGCGTTTGCGGCGGCCGAAGTTCAGGCTGTCCATGACAATTTCCAGGGCGGCTGCCCTTAATTTTACCGTGGCGATTAAAAAATAAACCAGGCTGGCATCCGGAGGGCGCCGGCCGCGCCACTTCCACTGGCAGAGGAGTTTTCCGGCGCGGTGCCCGGCAGCCCTATCCGGCAACCCGGCCGCGGGCAAACCCTGCCAGCCCAGGCTGATTAAATTGTCCCAGGCTGCTGTCGGGTTTCTTTCCTTCAGGATGAGGAGAAACTCCGGCCAGTAACGTTGCGGGTCCAGTTTTTCCAGATAGCCCGCCGCCAGGGCCTCCCTGGCCAGGGAAGCTGTTGCTTCCTCCCAGGTGAATTTCATCCGGCCGGCGAAACGTGCCCCCCGGAAAAGGCGCGCCGGGTCATCGCGAAAACTATCCCGGTGCAATACGCGCAAGATCTTGCGGCCCAGGTCTTCCCGCCCGCCGCAGGGGTCGATGATGGCTTCTATTTCCCGCGCCGTCAGGGGCAGGGCCATGGCATTAATGCTGAAATCCCGCCGCGCCAGGTCAGCCTCCAGAGCCGCCGGCTCCACCTCGGGCCGGGCGCCGGGCTGGGAATAATATTCCTTGCGGGTGGTAGCAACGTCTACTCTCTCTCCACCCCAGTAAATAGTAGCGGTCAAGAAATGCTCGTGAAACGCCAGGCGCCCGCCCAGTTTGGCAGCCAGTTCGCGGGCAAAAAGAAGGCCGTCACCCTCTACGGCCAGGTCCAGATCGACTTCCGGCCGGTTCAGAAGCAGGTCCCGGACCGTACCGCCCACCAGGTAAACCCGCTGCCCGCGCAAAGGGGCGATTTTTCTGGCCAGGGCCAGAATGCGTAACTGATTGCGACGGAATAGTTTCTGGTAAAGGTTCATGGTTTTATCGGTAAAACCGCCCGTTACCGGGGGCAGGTCAGCCGTGCCGGGAGAACGTCATTACGAATTAAATCGCTGTAGTCTTCCCGTTTTAAAATCAAATCGGCGCTGCCGTCCCGGACCAGGACGGCAGCCGGCCGGCCGAGGCGGTTATAATTACTGGCCATGGTATAGCCATAGGCGCCGGTACAGGAGATGACCAGGATATCCCCGGCTTCCACCCGCGGCAGAGCCGCTTCCCATATCAGCATATCACCGGACTCGCAGCACTTGCCGGTTACAGCAACTGTCTCGACGGCCGGGAGATGAGCCCTGGCAGCCAGGAGGGCCTCATATTGAGCGCCGTAAAGGGCCGGGCGGATATTATCGGCCATACCACCATCGACAGCTACATACTTGCGGACGTCGGGAATCTCCTTAATACTCCCGACAGTGTAGGCGGTGCTGCCCGCCGGCCCGACAATCGCCCGGCCGGGTTCCACCAGCACCAGGGGCGGGGACAGGTTCAAGACCTGCGTCTTCTCTTTGACCCTGGCAAAGATCGTTTCCGCATAGGCACTGACCGGCAGGGGATGGTCGGCGTCGGTATAGTAGATGCCAAAACCGCCGCCGAGGTCCAGCTCGGCAGTGGTTAATCCAGTCGCGGCCTTGATGGACGCCGCCAGTTCCAGCATAACGTCCACCGCCTCTTCATAGGGCTCCAACTCAAAGATCTGGGAACCAATATGGCAGTGCAGGCCCTTGAATTCCAGGCCGGGTAATTCCTGCACCCTTTGAGCGGCCGCCAGCGCCTGGCCGTTGGGAAGGGTAAAGCCGAACTTGGAATCAATCTGGCCGGTACGGATATAATCGTGGGTATGGGCTTCAATGCCCGGCGTCACCCGTAGCATCACCCGCGCCACCTGGCCCCGTTCCCCCGCCAGGCGGCTTAAAAGCTCCAGTTCGGCGAAATTATCGACGACAAACCTGCCTGTCCCTGCCTCCAGGGCCTGGCAGAGCTCGGTATAGCTTTTATTATTGCCGTGGAAGTAGATGGCGTCTGCCGGAAAGCCGGCCGTCAGGGCGGTATACAGCTCTCCCCCTGATACTACGTCCAGTCCCAGGCCTTCACTGGCGATAATGCGGCCCATGGCGGTGGTCAGAAAAGCCTTGCCGGCATAAATGACCTTGCCGCGGCCTTCTTTGACGCCAAAGGCGCGGTAAAACTCCCGACAGTTGGCACGGATGCATTCTTCATCAAATATATAAAGGGGTGTCCCGAATTCCCGTGCCAGTTCCACCACATCGCAGCCGCCGATAGTAAGTCGACCGCCAGCATCTACCTGCATGGTACCCTGTAAGTGCAAAACGGTTGCTCCTTTCGCCCAATATACTCTCATTTTAACCGAGGCTTTCCCTTATGTCTAGAAAAATTAAGGAAACGACCGCCGGGTCGTATGTAACGGTATATTTTACCTGAAACAATAACTGGATCATCTTTGCATCTTGTTACCAGTATGATATAATGATGTTACATTAAATATATCCTGAAACGCTGAATTACGGCCCGGGCCGTAAACGGGGGACCCATTTTCCCGGGGTGAATCCCTGCAGCAGGTGCGTTTGCCAAGAAGTATCCGGGGAGCGCCGCTTGCAGGGTAGGGCTAACCATTGCAGCCCAAACCCGTCAGCTAACTTCGTAAGCGTGGTATGGGGATATATGGAGACATCCTGGCAAACTGCCTCTATTATTTCTATACCCCGGTCCTCCGGGGTTAATATTTTATTGTGGGGGAGTCACTGATAACGGTGCGCCGCCACCAGCGATTAAAGTAGAAATGAGAGGTGAAGCAAATCTCACTTACAAGCACAGCCTGAAAGGAGGTATCGCCAAATGGCCAAAAAACAGACGCCAAGAATTATCATGGTATCCAACCGGGGTTCCTACAATCTGCAAGCCAATAATGGCGGCATCCAACCTGTACCAGCCATCAGCGGTCTGGTCTCGGCAGTAGAACCCTTCTTGAAAGAAAAAGGTGGGGTTTGGGTCGCCTGGGGCGGCCGCGAGGCGCTGCAGGACAAGTCCCCCGGGCTCCGCTTATCAGTGCCCCTGGATGAACCGGCTTATACTTTCCTGGAGGTCCCGCTTACAGCCAGTGAGATAAAACTCTATTACCACGGCTTTACCAACGGTGCCCTGTGGCCGCTGTGTCATTATTTCTTAGAAAAGTGTCATTATGACGCCGAAGAATGGTCGAGCTATACCAAAGTAAACGCTAAATTTGCCGAAGCGACGCTCATGGAGGCCAGGGAAGAGGATACTATCTGGGTTAACGACTACCATCTGGCCCTGGTACCCAACCAAATCCGCCACTGCAAGCCGCAATTGAAACAGTTTTTTTTCTGGCATATCCCCTTTCCCAACCACGATCTTCTCTCGACCCTGCCCTGGGCAACTCATATCCTGCGTGGCCTTCTGGGTGCCGATGTTTTGGGCTTTCACTTGCAGTCCTATGTCGACAATTTCCTAAACGCCGTCGCCACCCTGCTGGGCGCCAGGGTAGACTTTGAACGTAATACGATCTTCTGGCAGCAACGCCGCATCCATGTCGGCGCCTGGCCGATGGGTATCGATTATCAAGCCTTCCAGCGCCAGGCCGCCGCTCCTGCCACCAGGGCCCAGGCGCAACAGCTGCGGGAACAGATTGGTGTTGAACGCCTGGCCTTAAGCGTTGAACGCCTTGATTATACCAAGGGTATCCTGGAAAGGCTCCTGGCATGGGAACGCCTGCTCGAAGAAGCACCTGAATGGCGCGGCCGGGCGGCCCTGGTGCAGATAGCCGTACCCAGCCGCACGGTCGTACCGGCCTATCGCCGTTTAAAGGAAGAAGTGGAGGCCGCCGTGGGCCGTATTAACGGCCGTTTCAGCGAAGGGGGCTACCGGCCTGTCCATTACTTCTGGCGCGGCCTGCCCCGGCAGGAACTGGTGTCCTATTACCTGGCAGCCGACGTGATGCTGGTTACGCCTTTGCGGGACGGGCTGAACCTGGTGGCCAAAGAGTACGTGGCTTCCCGTACCGACAGGAGCGGTGTCCTGGTGTTAAGCCGCTTTGCCGGCGCCGCCCAGGAACTGAAGGGTGCCGTCCTGGTTAACCCTTATGATATTGAAGGCATGGCCATGGTTTTAAATACCGCCTTGAACATGGGCCGGGCCGAACAGGAAAAACGGGTCCGCCTGCTGCAGGAGAAGGTACGCCGCTTTGATATTCACTGGTGGCTGACCTGTTTCCATCAGGCGATGATCGCCCGGGAAGGAGAAGCAAACGGTGTCTCCGGCTCAACTGGCAGCTGAAATCCGCGGCCACCGCGAACTCCTGTTAATGAGTGACTACGATGGTACCCTGGTTCCCCTGGCGCCCCGGCCGGAACTGGCCCTTCCCGGGGAAGGACTCCTTAATCTATTACGGCAACTGCTGCGCCGGCCGGGCTTACATCTGGCGATAATCAGCGGCCGGCCGGTCACCGACCTGCGCCGGCTGTTGCCGGTGCCGGGGCTTTTTTGGGCCGGCCTGCATGGCTCCCAGGTTGCCGGTCCGGATGGAGTTGTTGTCAACCTTATTCCCGAGCCCTCAGGGGATATTCCCTGGCCAAAAATTTTCCACCTGGCCCGGAAGACAGCAGCAGGTACGCCGGGCTTTCTTGTCGAAAATAAAGGTGAGGGTGTGGCCCTGCACTACCGGCTGGCCGAACCGGCCGCCGCCGCTGCCGCCCTGAGGCAATTCCGCTGCGACCTGCAACCATTCCTGCCATGCGGCCTGGAACTCCTTCCCGGCCATAAAATTCTGGAAATCCGCCGCCGGGGTATCAATAAAGGCCTGGCGGTAACCTATTTTACCCGCCTCTGGCCGCAGGCTTTACCCTTATATCTGGGGGATGACCGTACCGATGAGGATGCCTTTGCCGCCCTGCCGGCCGGGGGCCTGGCCGTTGGCGTCGGCTCCCGGTTTCGCGGGCGGACCCGCTATTATCTTGATTCCGCGGCAGCAGTTAATCAATTTTTGGAGCTTTTAATTAAAGACGACCGCGAATTAACCCCTGCCTAACCTGTTCTTAATTCCCCGGCAAAGTTAAACCGGTAATATTGACAGGAAGGCGACATAAAAATAAGCATCATAAGAACGAGGTGATTATTTTTGGCCCCTGTTCAGAAGGCCATCATTCCCGCAGCCGGCTGGGGCACCCGCTTCCTGCCGGCTACCAAGGCGCAGCCCAAGGAAATGCTGCCCATCGTTGACAAGCCGGCCATCCAGTTTATCGTCGAAGAAGCGATTAATGCCGGTGTCGAGGATATCCTCATTATCACCGGTAAAAACAAACGCGCCATCGAGGATCACTTTGACCGCTCCCTGGAGCTGGAGAGCCTGCTGCGGGAAAAGGATAAAGAAGACCTGCTGGCTCTGGTGGAAGGCGTGGCTGAGCTGGCCGACATCCACTATATCCGGCAGAAGGAACAGCTGGGGCTGGGCCACGCTGTCTACTGCGCCCGTAAATTTATCGGCCAGGAGCCCTTCGCCGTCCTCCTGGGGGATGATATCATCGTTAACTACCCTTCCTGCCTGGAGCAGATGCTGGCTGTCTACAATGAAGTGCAAGCTCCGGTAATCGCCGTCCAGGAAGTGCCGCGGCAGGAAGTCAATCGTTATGGTGTCATCGAACCCCTGGCAATCAACGGACGCCTTATTGAGGTCAAAGATCTGATAGAAAAACCCCGGCCTGACGAGGCCCCCTCCAACCTGGCCGTCATCGGCCGCTACATCCTGGTACCGGAGATCCTTCCCCTCCTGGCGGCGGTCCAACCGGGAGCCGGCGGTGAGATCCAGCTGACCGACGCCCTGCGCCTGCTCGCCCGCCAGCAACGGGTCTATGCCTACCATTTCCAGGGGAAACGCTACGACATCGGCGATAAGCTGGGGTTCCTCCAGGCCACGGTAGAGTTCGCCCTGGCGCGGCCGGACCTTGCCGGCCCTTTTCGCGAGTACCTGGCCGGCGTAATCTCTTCCGCCCTGGGCAATATGGA
>DFYS01000034.1 GCA_002383405.1 Moorella sp. UBA4076 | reverse complement strand
CCGGCTTCTACGACTATACCGCTAAGTATACCCCGGGCATGAGCGACCATATTATCCCGCCCCGGCTGCCCCGGGACATCCTGGATACTGCCGCCTCCCTGGCGCGCCGGGCTTATACCATCATGAGTTGTCGTGGCTTTGCCCGCGTGGATATGATTGTAGCCGGGGACGGCGCACCCCGGGTAATAGAGATCAACAGCGTCCCCGGCATGACCGCTACCAGCCTGGTACCCGATGCCGCCCGGGCGGCAGGCCTGGATTTCCCGGCTCTGGTGCAAAAAATCATCGACCTGGCCCTGGAGAATAAAAGTCCCCGCGAGTCAGATATTGTAAAATCCAGACTATAGGTCAAATCTCCGAGGTAATCAGAGTGCTGACACATCAAAAATCGCTACAAACCTTGTCCGCCAAAGATCTAAGCATAAGATTGCTGCGATAAAAGTATCTGCTCAGGCCACCATCTCTAAGCCGCCCTGGTGCTGCCTGCCGTCAGAATCACAAACCCGTTCAGCCATATATGGGTTTCCGAGCTATTGCTATTTGGCTGACCGCCAGGTAGGCTGAGTAGTTACCGATAAAAATTTTAACACGATGCCATAAACACCTCATACAATGCCATGTTTACGATTCATGCGCCAGCACTGGGCCCATCAGGCCTGACGCATCTAAAACCCGCTTGCAGGCGCGGTACTTCTTGATTCTCCCATTGAGTTGCTGCGACAAAAAATCTAAGTCATTCCCGCCATGGCGCCAATTGAGAGGGGCATGCGTCAGACGCGGGGCCATAACAACGGTGCTATCGTGACCCCCCGGCAGGCCGGGGTTTTTCTTTTCCCCGGCAGGAAAGAACCCTCCCGATGGCGAAGTATGGGAAAGAGAGGAGGTTGCCTATGAGCGTTATTAACCGTATCCGAATCATCCTGCTGATTGTCATCCTGGGCGGCCTGGGCGTTACCTTCCTGGGTTCCCACTTCCTGGCCGACTGGTACTGGTTTGAGGTAACGGGTTACCGTCAGGTCTTGATAACGCGTCTCTTATCCGACTGGGGCCTGCGCCTGGCAGTCATCCTGTCTTTTTTTCTGTTCTTTTTCCTGAACCTGCTTTTCACCAGCCGGGGTCTTAAACTGGCCCCTTCCCAGCCCCGCGAAAGCTGGACTTTTAAAGAATACCTGGTCGACCGCTTTGTCACCCGGCGCCGCTTGAGCTTTACCTTTTTTGTGTTGAGCCTGGTGGGAGCATTAATTTTCAGTCCCCTGGCCGCCAATAAATGGCTGGTGGTGCAGCAGCACCTCCATGCTACGGCCTTTGGGATTGCGGACCCCCTCTTTGGCCGCGATATCAGTTTTTATGTTTTTCATCTGCCTTTTTATCAGTTTCTTTACAGCCTGCTCATTACAGCCATTATCGGGGCGGCCCTTATTACCGGCTTTTTCTACCTGCTTTTCAACCCGGCGGAGCTGCTGGGCTTTCGGAAGGGGCGCTTTGCCCGTCCTCAGGTCCACTTTTCCACCCTGGTGGCCCTTTTCTTCCTGGTCCAGGCCTGGGGTTTTCGCCTGCGGGCCTTTGACCTGGTGCGCTCTACCCGCGGGGTGGCTTTTGGTGCCAGTTATACCGACATCCATGCCCTGCTGCCGGGATACAACATCCTGGCCGGCGTGGCCGTCGCCTGCGCCCTGATTATTTTTCTCAATGCCTTTCGCCGCAATCTTAAACTGGTCAGCCTGGGGGTGCTGGCCTTCGTGGCCGCCTATGCGTTGCTGGTAGTTTTTTTACCCCTGGCGGTACAAAAATTCCAGGTGGAGCCCAATGAACTCGCCCGCGAAGAGCCCTACCTGCGCTATAATATCGATTTCACCCGGCATGCTTATGGTTTGGACAGAATAACCGTCCGCGAATTCCCGGCCGGCGATAATCTCACCGCCGCGGACCTGGTCGAGGAGAAAACAACCCTGGATAATATCCGCCTGTGGGATTACCGGCCGCTGCAGCAAACCTACAGCCAGCTGCAGGAGATCCGTTCCCATTATACCTTTAAAGATATCGATGTCGACCGTTATACCCTGGATGGGGTCCCGCGCCAGGTCATGCTCGCGGCGCGGGAATTGGAGCAGAATAAATTACCCGATCGGGCGCGTACCTGGATAAACGAAAAAATGGTCTACACCCATGGCTATGGCCTGGCTATGAGCCCGGCCAATACCTTTACTGCGTCCGGCCAGCCCGAGTTTATCGCCGGCGATTTGCCCTTCCGCAGCACCGTCGTCAAACTCGATGAACCCCGCATCTATTTTGGCGAGCTGACCGGCGATTACGTTATTACCGGCGGTAAGGCGGCCGAGTATGATTACCCCGCCTCGGGCGGCGAAAACTTTGCTGAAACCCGCTACCAGGGGCAGGGGGGAGTAGCTATTGACAATTTCTGGCGTCGCCTCATTTTTGCCTTCCGCTTTAATGATTACCGCCTCTTGATGAGCAAAGAACTGACCCCCGACAGCAAAGTCCTGTACTACCGCAACATCCAGGAACGGGTAAGTAAAATCATGCCCTATCTGCATTACGACCGCGACCCCTACCTGGTAATCGCCGCCGGGCGGCTGTACTGGATGATTGACGCCTATACCCTCACCACTATGTATCCCTACGCGGAACCGACGGAAGACGGTTTTAACTATATCCGCAATGCCGTCAAGGTAACAGTTGATGCTTACAATGGTACCGTGAATTACTACCTGGTCGAACCTGACGACCCTCTGGTTAATACCCTGGCGGCGATCTTTCCCGGGGTCTTCCAGCCCCTGGACGCCATGCCCGAAGATTTACAGCAGCACCTGCGCTACCCCCAGGATATGTTTGCCATCCAGGCGCGGATGCTGACCAACTATCATATGGAGAGCCCGCTGCTTTTCTATAACAAAGAAGACGCCTGGAATACCGCTGAGGAAATGGTCGGCGACCAGCGCCAGGCCATGGAGCCTTATTATACCCTGATGCGTATCCCCGGGGAAAGAGCAGCGGAATACACCCTCATGCTGCCTTTCACCCCGGCGCGCAAGGTGAATATGGTAGCCTGGCTGGCGGCCCGCAACGACGCCCCCTACTACGGCCAGCTGCTCCTGTATACCTTCCCCAAAAACCGTTCTATTTACGGGCCGATGCAAATTGAAGCCCGTATCGACCAGGAACCTACCATCTCCCAGCAACTTACTCTCTGGGACCAGCGCGGCTCCCAGGTTATCCGCGGCAACCTGCTGGTGCTGCCGATTAAAGAATCCCTCCTTTATGTGGAACCCATTTTCCTCCAGGCCCAGGAGAGCAAGCTGCCGGAGCTGCGCCAGGTGGTGGTGGCCTACGGTGAGCGGATCGTAATGGCTGCTGACCTGGCTGGTGCCCTGCAGGCGATTTTTGGCGAAGGCCCGCCAGTCGTACCGCCGGCAACGACAGCGCCTCCGGAAGGCCCGGCTGCGGCCGGCAACCTGGCGCCATCTATCCAGGAGGCCAACCGTCTATATAATGAAGCTCAAGAGCAACTCAAACAGGGCGACCTGGCCGGTTATGGCGAAAAAATACAGCAGCTGGGCCGGGTGCTGCAGGAGATGCAACAAAATTATCGCCAGTAGTATCCAACCAGGAGGAAAAACGCCCATCTTGTGGAATTGTATATGCTATAGGTCGGAGGTGAAGGGGCGTTGGCTTACTCTTTTCCCGGTGAAGACCGGCAGTATCTGACAGAGAAACTGGCTATAGTCGGCGAACTGGCTGCCGGTATGGCCCACGAAATCCGTAATCCTTTGACTTCTATTCGCGGCTTCCTGCAGCTTTTACAAAATAAATTTGAACCCGAGGCCCTGGAACAGGAATACTTCGCCATTATGTTTGAAGAGCTCGACCGCATCAATAACCTTATCAAGGAGTTCCTGTCCCTTTCCCGCCCCTCCCAGCCCCAGCTGCAGATTACCCCCTTCCGCCAGCTGGTGGCCGAAGCCCTGCTTCTGGCCGAACAGGAAGCGATCATGCACGAAGTAAAATTGGTCCACCACCTGGCACCCGATTTACCCCTTTTGTGCCTGGACCCCGGCCAGATTAAGCAGGTGATCCTGAACCTTACCTCCAATGCCATTCATGCCGCCGGCCCCGGCGGTATGGTCACGGTAACCGCCTGCCTGGATGGAGGCAGCTATGTTGTCACCAGCATTGCCGATAACGGTCCGGGGATTGCGGCCGAGCAATATGAATTAATCTTTGAACCCTTTTATACCACCAAGGAAAACGGCACCGGCCTGGGGTTGACTTTAAGCAACCGTATCATTGCTGACCACGGTGGTAAAATAGAGGTTATAAGTAAAGTGGGGGAGGGAAGTTGCTTCAGCTTTTATTTGCCCGTGGGTTAAGATGGAATCTGTGGATAAAGTGGATATCTATGTAGATAACTTACTTCTATGTCAAAATATGGATGGTGGCAGCATGAACTTAACCGCTAACGCCCGCTTGATTCTCGAAAAACGTTACCTGAAGAAAGAAAATGGCGTCCCGGTCGAAACCCCGGCGGATATGTTCAGCCGGGTAGCCCGGGCGGTAGCTGAAGCGGAAAAACTCTTTAATCCCGCCCTGGCCGGAGAGGAGCTGGCGAAATTCACTGACCGTTACTACCAGCTCATGACCGGCTGGGACTTTTTGCCGAACAGTCCTACCTTGATGAATGCCGGCCGGGAGCTGGGGCAGCTTTCCGCCTGTTTTGTCCTCCCGGTAGACGACAGCATGGAGGCCATCTTCACCGCCGTCAAGGATGCCGCCCTGATTCATAAAAGCGGCGGCGGTACCGGTTTCTCCTTTTCCCGCCTGCGGCCGAAGAACAGCCCGGTTCGCTCCACCGGCGGGGTGGCTTCCGGGCCTGTCTCTTTTATGAAGGTATTCAATGCCGCCACTGAAGCCATCAAGCAGGGCGGGACGCGGCGGGGGGCCAACATGGGCATCCTGCGGGTAGATCACCCTGATATCCTGGAGTTTATCAGCTGCAAGGAGAATAATGATGAACTGACCAACTTCAACATCTCGATCGGCCTGACAGGGGAATTCATGGAAGCCCTGGCCCGGGATGACTACTATGAGTTGCAATTCGGCGGCCGGGTATATGAAAAACTCAAAGCGCAGCAGGTATTTGCAGAGATCGTCAACCATGCCTGGGCCAACGGCGAGCCGGGTATCGTCTTCCTGGATCGCCTCAATGCCGGCAACCCCACCCCCGAGCTGGGGGCAATCGAGGCCACCAACCCCTGCGTGACCGGCGATACCTGGGTGACGACAAATGAAGGCCCGCGCCGGGTATGGGAACTGGTGGGCCATCCTTTCACGGCAGTAGTCAACGGTAAGCCATACCCTGCCGGGCAAAAAGGCTTCTTCAAGACAGCGACCAGGCCGGTCGTCAGGCTGCATACCCGCGAAGGATACAGCACCCGTCTTACCGCCGACCACCGGGTGCTGCGCGTGGTTGACCGGACACGCTACCGCATCGCCTCCGAATGGGTAGCGGTCAAGGAGTTGCAACCCGGCGACCAGATTCTCCTGCACAATCACCGCCCCCTGGCCGGGTGGCCGGGCGAACTGACGGAGGGTGAGGGATACCTGCTGGGTCTCCTGGTCGGTGACGGTGTCCTCAAGAGGGAGAATGCTATTCTTTCCGTCTGGGCCAGGGAAAAGGCAGCCGGCGAACTGCAACTGGAAGATGGCACCACATCCGTCATGCGGCTGGTTTCAGGCTACGTCGGAGCTTTGCCGCATCGGGCCGACTTTGCCGGCTGGATGGCTGTTAAAGGGCGTAACGAATTCCGCCTCAAGTCCGCCAGCCTGAAAATACTGGCCGGGCGGATGGGGATGGAACCCGGCGGCAAGACCGTCACCCCGGCGCTCGAACGCGCTTCGTCAGACGGCTATCGCGGCTTCCTGCGGGGTCTGTTTGACTGCGATGCCTCGGTCCAGGGCAGCCAGCAAAAGGGGGTGAGCATCCGCCTGGCGCAGAGCAGCCTTGATCTCCTGCAGGCGGTGCAGCGCATGCTCCTGCGCCTGGGTATTGCCAGTACCATTTATGCGGAACGCCGGCCGGCCGGTAGCCGGCTCCTGCCCGATGGTAAAGGCGGCCGGCGGGAATACGAAGTCAAGGCCCAGCATGAGCTGGTCATCAGCGGGGACAACCTGGCCTTTTTCGCCGCGCGCGTCGGCTTCGGTGATGCTGATAAGGCGAGGAAATTAAATTCACTCCTGGCGTCCTACCAGCGCAGCATGAACGGGGAGCGCTTTACAGCTACGGTCCTGGCCATTGCCGGTGATGGGGTCGAAGACGTATACGACGTCCAGATCCCCGGCGTCAACGCCTTTGACGCCAATGGCATCTACGCCCATAACTGCGGCGAACAGCCATTGCTGCCCTATGAGGCCTGTAACCTGGGGTCCTTGAACCTGGCCAACATGGTGCGGGAGGGCGGCGTCGACTGGGACAGGCTGGCGGAGACGGTTTACTGGTCGGTACGCTTCCTGGATAATGTGATCGAGATCAACGAATTCCCCCTGGAGAAAATCACCACTATGGTCCAGGGTAACCGTAAAATAGGTCTGGGGGTTATGGGCTGGGCCGACATGCTTTTCCAGCTGCGCCTGCCCTATGATTCCGATGAGGCGGTGGAGCTGGGCCGTAAAGTCATGGCCTTTATTCAAAAAGAGTCTCGCCAGGCTTCCCGCAAACTGGCGGCGGAGCGCGGCAGCTTTCCCAATATCGAAAAGAGCATTTACCAGGGCGAGCAGCTCCGCAATGCCACCTGTACCACTATTGCCCCGACAGGGACCATCAGTATGATTGCCGGTACTACTTCCGGCATCGAGCCGGTTTTTGCGCTGGCTTATACCAAGAACGTCCTTGACGGTGCCAGCCTGGTGGAGGTAAACCCGGTTTTCCAGGCCTATATCGAGGATAAATTTGCTCCAGAAGAGGCGCAGGGGATTTTCAACCGCATCGCCGCGGGGGCGAGTATCGATGCTATCCAGCAAATCCCGCCGGAGATGCGCCGGGTCTTTATCACCGCCCTGGAGATCGCCCCGGAATGGCATATCCGTATGCAGGCTGCCTTCCAGGAAAATACTGATAATGCTGTCTCTAAAACAGTAAACTTTCCCTCCACCGCCACCGAAGAAGATGTGCGCCGTGTTTATGAACTGGCCTACCAGCTGGGGTGTAAAGGGGTTACCGTCTATCGTTCCGGCAGCCGGGAACAGGAGGTCCTGGTTGCCGGCAGCAGTAAAACCGCTGGTGAACCCGACCGGCAAAAGATTTACCCCCGGCCGCGGCCCAAACGCACCTGGGGAGTCACCGAACAAGTCAAGACTGGTTGCGGTAAAATGTATATTACCGTTAACTATGACCGCGAGGGTTTAATCGAAACCTTCGCCACCACCGGCTCCTCGGGCGGCTGCAGCGGTTTTACCGAAGGAGTCAGCCGGCTGATATCCCTGGCGCTACGAGCCAATATCGCCCCGGAGGCCATTATCGACCAGCTGACTTCCGTTAGTTGTCCCAATTTTTTACGCCGCCGCGCCATCGATAAAAGTGTTATCGGCAAGTCCTGTCCGGACATTATCGGCCGGGTGCTGGCCCGGGAGCTTAAAAATTGGCGTGAACACGGCAGCTTCCAGTTGCCGCCGGATTTCGATAGCAAAGCCCTGGCCGAAATCAGCGCCACCGCGGAGGTGGCAAAGCCGATTTTTCATCCCTTAAGCGCAGCTGAAGAGGCCGAATTGATTGCCAGGGGTATCTGCCCGGAGTGTGGCTCCTCTCTTTATTTCCAGGAGGGTTGCGTCACCTGCAGCTGCGGTTTCAGCAAGTGCGGCTAAAAAACCCCGGCCTGGGCGCCGGGGCGATGCCAACTTAGCCAGTGCGAAGACGCCCATGCCGCCGTCGCGGCACCAGCAGAGGGATGAAAACAGCGGTATTGTGTGAGGGTGAGGGGTGGGGCAGGTTCCCGGAAGACGCATTTGCAGCCTTAGTTCAAAGAGCGGGTGAGGCCCTCGGAAACAGNNGGCTTAAGTATGCCGCGCACCATCATCGCCTGCGGAGCGAGGTCCTTGTATAATGGCGAGAAGTGGCGCCTGAAGGGACCCTGCCCACCCCAGTAGACCAGTATACTGTTTCGCAAGAATGCTATTTTAGGGTAGGAATGCAGAATGCTAATTTATGAGATCCCCGGGCGCCGGCTCGAGATTCACCAGCTGGTCCTGGACTTTAACGGTACCATTGCCTGCGACGGCCGGCTGCAACCCGGGGTAGCCGAACGCCTGTGCGCCCTGGCCGACCAGGTCAGGGTCTATGTCCTGACCGCGGATACCTTTGGCACCGCCGCTACTGCCTGCCGCGATTTGCCGGTGATGTTAACCACCGTAGACAGCCGGGCGGGCGGGCCGGATAAAGAACGTCTAATTACTGAGCTGGGCGCTGAATATACCGCGGCCATTGGCAACGGTGTCAACGACTCCTTGATGGGCAGCCGGGCGGCTTTAAGTTTGCTGGTCCTGGGCCCGGAAGGAGCGGCGGTAGCGGCCATCCAACAGGCGGATGTGGTTTTCACCAGTATTTTGGATGCCCTTGATTTCCTCTTGAAAAGCAAGCGGGTAGTGGCTACCCTGCGGCCATAGTGGTATAATAAAAAGTGACAGGGGGGTGAA
>DFYS01000021.1 GCA_002383405.1 Moorella sp. UBA4076 | reverse complement strand
ATGCTCAGCAACTATACCGCACAGTATACCAGGATAAGTTCTGGTTATCTGGGGCAACTGGTAGAGTGGCCGGAGGTTATAACCGAGGGAAAAACTCTGGAAGAGTGTCGGGAAATGCTAAAAGATGCGTTGGCGGAGATGCTTTTGGCCTATCATCAACAAAATAAAGAGATTCCTCCTGGAGGCGCATTGTTAGAACAAGTGCCAGTGGAGGTTTAATGGTGTCGTCGCCAGCTTAGAAAAATTTATGAGGAAAAGGAGCGGATAATAATGGTAAAGCGCCGCTTCACCGTAATTATCGAAAAAGATGAGGATGGCAAATACATCGCATCAGTACCTGCTCTACCTGGTTGTCACACCCAGGCTGATAACCTCAATGATCTTGACGCCAGGATTCAGGAAGCGATTAAATTATGCCTGGAAGTTCAGGGAGAAAAAGCAACTATTCCTGAAACCTTCGTCGGTGTTCATGAAATCGAGGTAGCCCTATGACCAGGCTGGCCATTATTTCTGCGGCTAATATGGAGCGTATATTAAAACATTTAGGCTTTGAGCGCCAAAGGCAAGCAGGAAGCCATGTGTTTTTTGAACACTATGATGGAAGATGTACGGTTGTGCCTTTTCATCCAGGTGAAGATCTTGGGAGGGGTCTAATCCGTAAAATATTGCGTGATATAAAAATCGATCCTGATGAATATAAAAGGTTACGGCAAACAGTTTTGTGATAGAGTGGAAGTCGAGGCGTATTGCTTATGTCTGAAACGATAAATTATAATTATTATAGCAAGATCTTAGCGAGGGGGGGTTGTTCATGCTCAGCAACTATACCGCACGGTATACCAGGATACCTTGTGGCAGCGGTCGATTTTTTCATATATGGTCACCTGATATCACCGCCGTAAAATTATCCTGTGGAAATAAGTTGGTTATATCACCCGCCGGGCGNNCCCAGGTAAATGCCGACATGGCTGATGCCTTTGCCGTAGGTATTGAAAAATACCAGGTCGCCTACCTGCAGGTCCTTCTTGTCGACGTGGCTGCCGCTGCCGGCCTGGTCGGAAGCGGTGCGGGGCAGGTCGATATCCACCTGGCGGAAGACATACTGGGTAAAACCGGAGCAGTCAAAACCGCGGGGGCTTGTCCCCGCCCAGCGGTAAGGGACGCCGATATACTTGCAGGCGATGGCGGCGATGCGTTTGCCGGTGGTGGCCGGGCTGGTTTCCTGTTCGCGGGAGGCCGGGGAGGTATCACGGCGTTCGGCCGGGGGAGAGGCACTAACAGCGGGGATTTCCAGGACTTGTCCAACTAAAATCAATGATGAATGGAGGTTGTTGGCCGCCTGAATCTGTTCTACCGTTACGCCGTAACGGCGGGACAGCGCCCACAGGGAATCACCCTTTTTTACCTGGTAGGGCTGGGCCAGGGCTACCCCGGCGGCCGCCAAAGTGAAGGCTGCGGCCATGGTGGCAGTAAGGCAGTATCTACACCACTTCTTCAATTCTCTTATACCTCTCTCCACACCTGCGAGGTTAGTTGCCGGGTTCGGACCGAGAGCTAGCCCGGAGCCGGGAGGCCTTGCGCCGCCGCACTCTTCACCCCTGAAATTCATCCCCCGCTTCCCGCTCGCCGCGGGAATTCGGTGCTAAAAAGTATGACTTTTTTATTATACCGTCGAAATAGGGAGAAGTAAAATACCATTATGCTGGCTCCGGCGCCATGAACTGCCAGAAAGGGCAGCATTTCCCCTGCTTATCGCCTTTTTCTTTGAAGTGAACCGCGCCGCATTCTTCCGTTTACCTGCTGAACGGCATGGTAGCGGAAGTCAAAGCTGAAGCAGAAAGGCTGCTCCAGGCGGGTATCCAGCTGGTAGCACCGGAGTGCGCCGTACCCTTAAGGACGCCCAACCGGAACCTGCAGGCCATCGTGCGCGCTGTCCGTGACTTCAGCCGCTGTCAGCGGGAACATGGTAAAGGTAGCATTGCCCCTCCTGAAAAGGTATGCTAAAATGTACTATGCCTCATAACTTTTTATGGTGTGTGATTGGTGCTCATGACCGACGGGAATAAATTGACGCAGGGACTCATCCTCGCCTTTCAAACCCGGGACCGCAAGGAGAGGCCGGGACTATTTTTTATCGTTTCCGGGCCTTCCGGGGTGGGAAAGAATACCCTTCTCAATTATGCCCTGCGGGAAGTACAGGGCATCTACTACCTGCCCTCCATCACCACCCGCCCCATGCGGCTGGGAGAAACCCAGGGCAGCCCCTACTTTTTTGTCACCAGTTCGGAGTTTGAAGCCATGATTGCGCAGGGGGCTTTCCTGGAGTGGAAAAAGATCCATACCGGCGACTACTACGGCACCCACCTGCCTACCATTACCTGCGCCCTGGCAAACGGTTATGATATTATCACCGACATGGACGTTCTGGGATGCATGGAGGTCATGGCGCGCTTCCCGGAAAACGTCGTGTCTATTTTTATTGCCCCACCCGACAGGGAGGAGCTGCGCCAGCGGCTGGCCGGGCGGGAAAAGGATCCGGTGCTGACGGCCAGGCGACTGGAACGGGTGGACCTGGAAATGAGCTATATGGACCGCTACCGGCACGTGATCGTCAACGACGACCTGGGGCAGGCCGGGGCGGAACTGGTCCAGATCCTGAAGCAATATTCCCGCTAACCAGGCAGGCTATCATTTTTATTAGGCCCCAGGCGGATGTTGTCGGCAATGCTGCCGGCAAAGAGGTGCGGCTGCTGGGACACCAGGGCCACCCGCCCCGTTGTGGGAGGTGGGATGGGGGAGGTGAGATGTGGGGATATGTTGGCACCGGCGGCGCCGGTTCCCTGTCTTAAGACGGCAATATTTGGCATCTTTCCCGTTGTCTGGTGGTAATTGCCCGCCCCAGCGTGCGATTTTTCCCTGTATGGAGTGAGTGAGGGGCCAGGTTTTAGATGATGAAATGGAGGCCGGGGTTCATCCAGGGGAAAATGGTCCAATATCAAACCCGACCAGCTGCGGGCACAACCCTTTAGAAACCTGCCCGCACCCTCATGGTCTGCATTTTCACGGTTGGCGACAGGAAGCACCGCCCCCACCTACTTCGGCTTAATATTCCAGGTCCTTGACTCTTACCCGTTGCCGGAAAACCCAGCAGGTCTACCCCTGATACAAAAGGACCACCGGGACCAGGGTCAGGGCGACAATGGCCATCACTTTGAGGGTATAGGGGCTGGAGGAGGCGCGGTAGATAGTCAGGCTCCATTCCGGGTTGAGGCTGGACACCATCACCCGCGGGAACAACCCGGCGAAGAGGGCGGCGCTGCCCAGGACGACCGTCAGGCCGTTGGCTTCACGGTGCGCCCCGCGCGGAAGAACTCCTTTGAAATGAGATGTGAGTGCGAGAGGAGGCAAGACGCGTCTTATAATAATAGTAATCCATCCTATTACTATCGTCAAGGTTTTCTTATAGTTATTAATCCCTTAAATCCGAACATCTTTGCAAAGTGGAAAGAAAATATCACGGCAGGATTTTGGTTCCGGCTCTGCCGGGTTAGGGGTGATAAGGGTGGATTAGGGGCTATTAGCTGCGCCGGGCTACGCGGTCCAGCTCTTTTAGTTTGTTGCTGAACCAGGCGGTATGCAGGTCTTCGTCGATGAGGTGGTCCCAGAGGAGGTCAAAGAGGGGCTTTTCGGCAACCTTGAGGATGAGGCGCTTGTAGTCGGCCATGGCCTTTTCTTCCAGGGTGATGTCGGCCCAGAGGACGATACGGGTATTGGTCCAGTTGAGAACGGTGCCGGCGGCCATCCCCAGCAGCGGCGCGATGACTGCTCCCAGGCGGGTGGGAGTGGCACCGCGGCGGCGGATCTCCGCCTCCAGGTTGATGACGTGCTCCTGCTCAATGGCCGCCACCCGCGTCAGCACCTGCTGCAGATAGATGTCCGTTGCTGCCTGCGCCTGGGTGCGGTAGAGGTCGACCTGTTCCACTTCCAGGCTGTAAAACCAGTTGAGGCTGCGCATGAGGGCTTGCTGGTCCATATGCTTTAGTCACCTCTGTTTTAGCTGCACCGAATAGTCTGCGATGAAAAAGGGGTGATCCAGGAAACCGTGAGCCTGGCGGCCGGCCGCCTGCCACAATCGGGAAGGGCTATACTGTTAAGCGCCAGAACAGCCCGGGGAAAATATGCCGCGCTTGCGATGTGGTCAGGTAAAGTGCGAAACCGTACGAATAGCCGCCAAAGTACCGCCCTTTATGGTGGTCCCAGGACCAGGTTGGCCAGGGGATCAAAGAGATGGGTCAAAAAATTGCTGGGTGAAGGCAATTTAACCCCGGCGGCCGGCAGCATGCTGGCAACTATCCCCAGGAGCAGGAAGATACAAAAGAAGACAAAGTCCCGCCAGGCCCGTGCCCGCAGCAGGGCCGGCCCCTCCACCAGAAAGATAGCGATATATAACAGTACCAGTAAGACTATCGTCCTTAATCCCCTGCTTTTATTACCCTGTCTGACCCGGTGACCGGTGGCTGGAATCCTGTGCTCCCTTGCATCGAACCGGCCGGCTTCGATCGCAGCCAAAACTTAAATTCTTCAAGCCGTAATACCTGCAGTTGCTTTGATCCTTAAATCCCCGTTCTTCTGCTGCCAGAGTTTACAGCGGCGCCGGCGGCTGCTACGACCGCCGGCTTATGCGTCCGCGTGCTTCTGCTACCAACGCGTACAGGCACCTTCCGGGAAGCTACCTCACCCTCTTCAAGCCCCATCTTCCCCCATCCTCCTGCTGCATGGCGGGGGCGTTAACCTCTGGAAATCTTACCGGGCACGCGGCTGCCACGGCCGCACTGTCAGCCCGGTGCGGACTACATGGGTTTCCACCTTGACCTCGACGGGCAAGGTTTGGTATTGCTCCCGCCAGCGTGTCGCCAGCTGCTGCCAGACGGCGGGATAGCGGCGGCTGACGGCCGCGCCGAAACCGAAGACGTCGCTGCCGCTCTCCCTGGTGGCCGCCAGGGCGGCGTTTATCTCGCCGGTAACCAGGGCGGCCATCTGTTTTTCGATCTCCTGCCGGGCTTCGTCCTTAGTTAGATCATGGAGACATTCCTGCTCCGTTAAGTTCCCGGTAACCCTGACCTTGATTTCCCCCTGCAGCTGCCCGTCCTGCATCTGGACCCTCACCTGGTGCTCGGTGGCCATGGTTTCGACGACGGCCTTTTGTTGGTCCTGGGGGCATGTGACCTCCAGACCGGCGCGCGCCACCCAGCCCCGCGCCCAGGCCAGGCCGCGGCTCTGGCGGGTGTCCAGCCAGCCCATGAGTTTGTCATGCTGGAAAAAGGCCATGCCCTCCAGGCGCGCTGTCTCTACCTCCAGGGGCAGGGCCTGCTGTTGCTGGCCAGCGGCTTTCGGGGTGGTGGTCCGGGGCGGCATGGGCTGGGGGCTGACGGTGATGACCGGTAAAACCGTGTTGGCCGCCCCCCCGGAGAGCTCACCAAATACGTCGTGGATAGTGGGGATGCGGGTGGAGCCGTGTACTTTGGCCCATTTATTCAGGCCGGTGATCTCCTGGCCCAGGGTCTGCTGCAACCCCCCCTGGACCCTGGTGATGACCGCGTCTGCCCGGCCGCGGGCAAGGAGAACCATAGTGTTGCGCCGCAGTTCATGGTTGCGGTCCCATAAATCAAGGGCCTCCCGCAGGCCCTGGCGGGCCAGGTCTTCCCCGACGATTATGGCATTATCATGAGCCCAGTAGACCCTTAAAGGTACCTTCAGAGCCAGCTCGCGGATGGCCGCAAAGAAATTCGTTCCCCGGCCCGTGGCCAGGAGGGCCTGACGCTGGGGGCCGGCAGGAACACCGCTGCCTTCCTGACCGCCGCCTCCAGGAGGCTGGTAGAGTTCAGCGGTGATCACCCTGGTACCGTCCGGCTCCAGATCCAGGGCGGCCGAAGCTACCAGGGCCAGCTCGTTGATCTCGCGGCGGTCCCAGCATCCGCTGAGGAGAGCGGCCAGGAAGAAGCTGAAGATGATCAATCGGAAGCCTTGACCCATGCTGCTCATAAAACTAGCATGGCCTGAGAATAGAATTATATACCTTCCCTATCACATATAACCTGCCCCTCCAGGCAATTCTATAAATGTCACACCTGACTTTGACGATAACTTTGTAACTTTTTTCAAGCCGTCCTGGGTGCAACCTGACGCCAGTATCATTAATCCGGCCGGCCGTCGCACGGGCTTTCCGGGCCATTGTTACCAGGCTGGCCGCCAGGCAGGCTGAACAGTTACATAACTTGACCCATTGTCATTTGCTTAAGCGAGTACTACCTGCGGCCGGTGACTTTCCGCCCTAAAATGGAAACGGTGGTGGATTTGGCAATATAGTAGACAATGAGGTTGGCAATAGATAGCGGCTTGCGAATGGAAACGTGGGGCAAGTCTCCCACCTCCCACCGCGCCCATTTCACTTCGGAGGTGACTACCCTGCGCGAAGACGGCCGTATCAGCAGCTGGCAGCTGGCCATGCTCCTGACAGGCTTCTTACTGGGCACCACCACCCTGATTATCCCCGTCGGCCCGGCGAAGCAAAGCGCCTGGCTGGCGGTGCTCCTGGCAGGTATCTTGGGCCTCGGGGCGGCCTGGCTCTATACCGCCCTGGGGGCGCGTTTCCCTGGCGAAACCCCCTTCCAGTATACCCCCCGCATTCTCGGGCGCTGGCTGGGCACCCTGGTGGTGCTCGGCTATCTCTGGTTCAGCCTGCATTTGGCCGCCTTAATCCTGCGTAACCTGGGGGAGCTATATGTCGTGGCCATCATGGTCCAGACGCCCCTGGGCGTCTTCGCCGGCATCCTCACTGCCCTGGCGGCCTGGATTGTACGCTCCGGCCTGGAGCCGCTGGCCCGCCTGGCCGAACTCCTGGCTCCGGGGCTGTTTTTGATCATGATCCTCTTAAATATCCTTACCTTTGTCACCCCTGACCTGGTGCACCTGGAAAACATCTTGCCCCTCCTGCCCGACGGCAGACTGCTGCCGGTGATCCAGGGAGTGCTGCCGGTCCTGGCCTTTCCCTTCGCGGAGAGCTTCCTTTTCCTGGTAGTGATCCCCTTCCTGGTCCAACCGAAAAGGGCCTTCCTGCCCTTCGCCCTGGCGATAGCCGGCACCGCCCTTCTCACCAGCACAGTCGCCTTCCGCAACATCGCCGTTCTGGGAGCCAGCGAGGCCGGACGGGTGAACTTCCCCTCCCTGCTGGCTATCCAGCTGATCAACCTGGGGGATTTCCTGCAGCGCCTGGACGCCCTGGTTATTTTTGTATGGACCTTTGCTGGCTTTTTAAAGCTCTGCCTGCCCTATTACTTCCTGGCCCTGGGCCTGGCTACCCTGTTAAAACTTAAGGATTACCGGCCCCTGGTCCTGCCCCTGGGGCTGGTGATCGCTCCCTTCAGCCTGCAGCTGTATGTCTCCTTCCCCCAGATGCTCCAGTTTACCCGCATCTGGCCCTTTTACTCCCTGCCCTTCACCATTCTCCTGCCGGCCCTGACCCTGCTGGTCGCCGCCCTGCGCGGCCTGCACGGCCAGCCGGCACCGGGACGGGAAAAGAAAAAACCTGACCCGGTCAAGCGTAAAAACCGGGAAAAGGGTAGCAGGTAACAGCGCCTCAAGACCCCAGGCCAACAAAAAGAAAAAACCCGCGCCAGGAGCGGGGTGAATTGTTTTTATAAGTGCTACGGCGGTTACAAGTAATGGTGCGTAGTTTTCATGCTGTGGGGGCGGGCTTTTTTGTATACCTTACCAGCTGCCGGCAAAAATTATAATCTGGCAGTACACCGCCACCGAGGTAAGCATAGCAATGTTGACTTGGGAGTGGGGCAGGTTCCCCAGCACTAGATTACCGATTTAATGGCTCAAGTATAGAAAGCATTATGCTGGGGGTTATGCCAGCACTTTGAGTAATCCAGGATACATTATCGGGCACCCGGAGGGAACCCCACCCCGGCACAATAGCATACTGATTCGGCAGAACACTATTTTCGGAGGTTCACTGAGGATGGGTATCCGCCGCCTAATCAACCGCATCAGCGGTCGCATCAAAAAAAGGGACGCCGGCGCCGCCGGGAAGTCCAACCGGCCCTGCCAGCCCCTCCGTTTTTCTCTCCAACAAAACCTGGACTTTATCCGCCGGGAAATGGATGCCGCCCCGGACCTTATTATCCGGCCTTTTAGCGCCAGCAGCCGGCGGATGGCCATTGTTTTTCTGAACGGCATGGTTGACAATACCACTATTAACCGCGACCTGCTGCCGGTGCTGATGGCGGCCCTGGAGCCCGGCCAGGAAACGCAGGTCGAACCGGCTTTTATCCGCGATAAGATCCTCAGCATGGCTGAGGTGGATATAACCTCTGATCTGCTGGCGATGCTGGCTGCTGTCCTGGACGGCAAGGTGGGCTTGCTGGTCGACGGCTGGAACCGGGCTTTAACTATCAGCGCCCAGGGCTATGAAAAACGCGCCGTTGCCGAACCGCAGACCGAGGCGGTGGTCCGCGGCCCTCGCGAGGGCTTCACCGAGAATTTGCGCACCAATACCACCCTCATCCGCCGCAAGATCCGCAGCACCAAATTGCGAGTCAAGAGCCGGCGCCTGGGCCGCTTGACCAATACCCTGGTAAGCATTGTTTATATCGAAGGCCTGGCGCCCCGCCAGGTGCTGGACGAATTGGAGCGCCGCCTGGAGCGCATCGACATCGACGGCATCCTGGAGAGCGGCTATATCCAGGAATTGACTGAAGACGCCCCCTTTTCCCCCTTCCCCCAGCATTTGATTACCGAAAGGCCGGATGTGGCGGCTGCGAAGATTCTGGAGGGGTACGTGGTCATTTTAACCGATGGGACCCCTTTCGCCCTGGTTGTCCCGGGGACTTTTCCCTGCTTTATCCACTCGCCGGAGGACTATTACGAGCGCTGGGCCATGTCCTTCGGGATCCGCATCATTCGTTTATTGGGTTTGTTCATCGGTCTTTTGCTACCCGCCCTTTACGTCGCCCTGACCACCTATCACCAGGAGATGCTGCCCACCCCCCTGGCAGTCGCCATTGCCGCCCAGCGGGCGCGGGTGCCTTACCCGGCCGTTGTCGAAGCCCTGTTTATGCATGTCGTCTTTGAGATCCTGGTGGAAGCGAGCTTACGTCTGCCGCGGCCGATGGGCCAGACCATCGGCATCGTCGGCGCCCTGGTAATCGGGGAGGCGGCCGTCAGCGCCGGGCTGATCTCGGCGGCGATGGTAATCGTCATCGCTTTGACGGCCATCTCCTCCTTTGTCGTGCCGACCTTTGCTTTCTCCATTACCATCCGCATGCTGCGGCTGCCGATGATCTTCCTGGCTGCCGCGCTGGGGATCTTCGGCATCTTTACCGGCCTTTTAATGATTCTCATTCATCTGGTAACCTTGCGCTCTTTTGGTCTACCCTATCTATCGCCGCTAACCCCCTTCGTCTGGACGGGGCACAAAGACGTTCTGGTGCGCTCCCCCTGGTGGGCTATGGTCACCCNNGGGGATCTTCGGCATCTTTACCGGCTTGCTAATGATCCTGATCCACCTGGTCACCCTGCGTTCTTTTGGCCTGCCTTATCTAGCACCAATGACCCCCTTCATCTGGACCGGATATAAAGACCTTATTGTGCGTTCCCCCTGGTGGGCTATGGTCACCCGCCCGGTCCTGCCGGGTTTTCGCAACTGGTGGCGGGCCAAACCGGGGATAAACGATCCCTTTACCCAGTATAAGCGCCAGACGGCCGGGGAAATGGAACAGGTGCTGGGAAACGGCCGCCCGCCCTCGCCGCCCAGAAAGGGCGCAGGCAAGCGACGCTGACACTTAGATGCAGGCTATAAGCTCACGATAGGCCTTAAGCAGTGGTTCAGCAGGCATCAGACCTATTTTTATATTAGGTTGTTTGTAACTACCCTGAAAATAGCGT
>DFYS01000024.1 GCA_002383405.1 Moorella sp. UBA4076 | reverse complement strand
GGGGGGTTGGGCAACAGTCTCCTAGTCGTCCGCCGCACCTGCGGCAGCAGGGGATGAACCCGCCGTCAGCCGCCCGTCAACCCTGCCGAGAGGCGAGACCGGCCGGGGCATAAAACGGCGCCGGCCAGAAAACCAGGAGGGAAAAAGATATCTTGGAAAACATTACTTATCGCCTGCTGGTGGCGGATGTGGACGGCACCCTGGCGGAAGGCGGGTCCTGGTGATCCTTAAAGGGGGCTATTGATTTAATGTTGGCGGCAGGGTAAAATATGGTTGTCAGGTGGGAAAATCCCACTGAAAGGAGGTCTTTAAGTTGGCCCAGAACCAGGTGACTGTACGGGTAGACGAAAAAGGCCGGGTTACTTTACCGAAGAAAATAAGGGCTGCTCTAGGAGTAGAATATGGCGATGCTATTTCCCTCAAGCTGGAGCCGGAAAGTCATTTTGTACGTCTGGCCCGGACGCAGAACCCTTTTGATGCCTTGGCGCAGCATGCAATTAAAGAATTCAAAGAAGGCCGCACCCGGACGATAGAAGAATTTAAGCTTTACGCAAAATGAGAGCACTCAGGCTGCGGTGATCCACAAATCGTTGCAGCTAATACAATATTGGGTATAATGAAATGGGGAGGGCGCTAAAAGAGCCCTCCCTATTCTCGCCAATGTTTGCCTGAACTACAAAAATCAGGCTGCCTGGTTGCAGCCGCGGACTGCACCAGGCTCTCAACTCCCCTCGCGCATCACCGGCGGCGGAGAAAAGCCGGTATATCCAGGTCGTCGATATTGAAGGGTTTGATGTTCAGTTCTGCTTCGCGGGTGGCGGCGGCCTCCTGCCGCGCGGTCGCTGCGGCTTCAAAACCGGTGGCGATAACGGTGACCCGGATTTCATCCTTCAAGCTTTCATCGATAACCGCCCCGAAGATTATGTTCGCTTCCGGGTCGGCGGCTGCGGCCACAATTTCGGCAGCCTCATTGACCTCCAGCAGGCCCAGGTTGGTCCCGCCGGTGATATTCAGCAGCACCCCGTGGGCTCCCTCAATGGAGGTTTCCAGCAGCGGGCTGGAGATAGCCATTTTGGCTGCTTCGGCAGCCCGCTTTTCCCCGGTAGCCCGGCCGATACCCATCAACGCTGAACCGGCGTCAGTCATAATCGTCTTAACATCGGCAAAGTCCAGGTTGATCAGTCCCGGCACAGCTATCAGGTCGGAAATGCCCTGCACCCCCTGGCGCAAGACGTCATCGGCAATACGGAAGGCCTCCAGGATAGAGGTTTGCTTATCAGCTACCTGCAACAGGCGGTCGTTGGGGATAATAATCAGGGTATCGACTTTGGTTTTTAATTCGGTGATACCGTTTTCGGCCTGACCGGCGCGTTTCTTGCCTTCAAAGCTGAAGGGACGGGTGACTACACCAACAGTCAAGGCCCCGCCTTCCTTGGCGACCTGCGCCACCACCGGCGCCGCCCCGGTACCCGTGCCGCCGCCCATGCCGGCAGTGACAAAAACCATATCCGCCCCCTGCAGGCGCATGGCCAGCTCCTCGCGACTCTCTTCGGCCGCCTTTTTGCCGATATCCGGGTTGGCCCCGGCTCCCAGGCCCTTTGTTAATTTGGCGCCAATCTGGACCTTCTGTTCGGCCTGGCAGAGGCGCAGGGCCTGGGCATCGGTATTGACGCTGATAAATTCGACTCCCCGCAGGCCGGCAGCGATCATCCGGTTGACAGCATTGTTGCCTCCGCCACCTACACCTACCACCTTGATGGCTGCAAACTGATTGATATCGCTGTCCTCAAATTCCAGCACCCAAAACTCCTCCTCCGAAATGAGATGTGCGAGGTGGGAGGTGTGAGGTTGGCGGCCTGGCGAAACTCAGCAACTCAACTTTGGCGGCTTGATCTTTAGCAGGGATGCAATGATGATGGTCTTTATTTCCAAGTCGCGCTATTATCGCGTTGAGTGCCGGATTTTAGCTTGAAGCCTGCCCGCCTCTATTTTCTCCCGTTTATCGGCGGTGGTGTGCCGCCATCGAGATTAAAAGAGCTCGTGCCACCAGTTTTTGATCTTGACCCAGAAGTTATCCCAGATAACCTCACGGCCGGCAGCGACCTGGGTATGAGCCAGGCGACCGGCGCCGTAATTTACCAGGCCCACCGCAGTGGCGTAGGCCGGGGAAGCCACCATATCAGCCAGGCCGCCGCTGTTTTCCGGCCAGCCCAGACGCACCGGCATGGCCAGGGTATCCTCTGCCAGTCTGGTTATTCCCCCCAGGAGGGAGCCGCCGCCGGTGAGGACTATCCCGCCGGGCAGGAGCCCCTGGAACCGGGAAGAGCTGATTTCCCGGCGGACCAGGGCAAAAATCTCTTCCACCCGCGGTTCGATGATCCCGGCCAGCAATTTTTTGGCCACTCGCCTTTTTTCTTTACCCCCTACTGCCGCCACTTCAATATAATCATTCTCGGCTGTCGGGTCGGCCCGGACACAGCCATGCTCCTTTTTAATGACCTCAGCCTGGGTAATAGGGGTCCGTAAGCCCACCGCCAGGTCACTGGTGATGTGCTCACTGCCTACCGGCAGGACGGCGGCAAACCACAGCGAGCCTTCCGCAATTACAGCGATTTCCGTTGTCCCGCCGCCGATATCGACCAGCACCGTCCCCAGTTCCTTTTCCGCTTGCTGGAGCACCGCCTCGGCTGAAGCCAGGGGATTTAAAACCAGCTCATCGATGCTCAAACCGGCCCGCTGCACGCTTTTGATGGTATTCTGGACCGCAGCCCCGGCAGCGGTGACAATCTGGGTTTCCACCTCCAGACGCGAACCACTCATTCCGATGGGGTCCATAATGCCGTCATAACCGTCGACTATGTACTGGCGTGGCAGCACATGGATAATACGCCTGTCAACAGACAGGGGGATCACGCGGGCGGCTTGAAGGACCCGTTCCACATCCTCGGGTCGCACTTCACCATCTTCACCGGCAATAGCTACTACACCCCGGTTATTGATCGAGCCGATATGCGGGCCTGTCAGGCCGATAAAGGCGGAATGAATCTTGTAACCGCTCATGCGCTCGGCCTGTTGCACCGCCTGTTCAATAGCCCGGGCGGTATTGTCGATATCGACGATAATGCCCTTGCGCAAGCCTCCCGCAGGGTTTTCCCCCAGGCCGATAACATTGATGCCGCCCTGAGGCCTTGCTTCTGCCACCACCGCAACCACCTTGGTGGTGCCTATATCGATACCGACCACCACATTATCCCTGGGCAAACGTGGCACCTCCAGGCTCGGGGCTTTCTTAAAAAGAGAATTCAACACAACTTGCCTTTTCCCTTTTTTTGGCTAGTATATTTTCTTACCTTTTTAGCAAGTGGCGGCGGATAATGGCCAGGTTCTGAAACAGGCGCACTCCGAACACCAGTACGGCGGCCAGGTAGAGCTCCACCCCCAGCTGGTCGCCGATGTAGGCCAGGAAGGCCGCCAGCAGGGTGTTGGCGAAAAATCCCGTCAGGAATATGGCATTATCGAAGTTCTCTTCCATGCTGGCCCGCAAACCACCAAAGACGGAATCCAGGGCTGCCAGCACAGCCACCGACATATACTTGCTATAGACAACAGGGATCTTGACCGGCAACAAAAGGCCGACTAATACTCCGACAATAAGACCGGCTAAAGGTACCCACATATGCCTTCATTCCTTCTTTCCCTGTTGGTCGTTGTTGTCAAACTTTACTACCGGTGCGCCGGCAAAACTGACATCGATATAATCAATCGTCTCCCCGCCGGCAAGGCCCTGGAGGGCTTCCTGCAGCCGCGCCAGCTTGGCCGCCACCTGCTGGCTATCGCCAAAGCGGACGCGGATGTTACCCTCCCAGATCAGATCGAGTTTATCCGCCGCCGGGGCGATTATTTCTTGCAGCCGGCTTAATTCGCCCGGCGGTATCTGCCGGCATACAGCCAGGGCGGCTTTAAGACCGGGGTGAGCGATCTCCTTGCCGGGGCCGGCATCCCCCGGGGAGCCCGGGCCGGAAATAAGCGGCAGTTTTAAATCGCCCAGGCTGGATATCCTTTCCATGACCACCCCGTCGCCATCGACCAGTAAAAAACCACCGTCCTGGACCAGCAGGGCTGCCGGTTTGCGAGCTTGAACCTGCACGACCAGGGTGCGAGGCCAGCGCCGGCTTACCCGGGCGGCGGCAACCAGCGGGTGGGTGGCCAGCCTCCCGGCGACCATGGTCGTGTCGACCTGCCAGAGGTTGACACCCCTGGCTATACCCATCAGGTCTTCCAGCTCGGCAGCAGGAATATACTCGTTACCGGTGATTTTGATCTCTCCCAGGCCGAAGAAACCGGAATGGATAAAATAAAATAAAGCCGTTACTATTAGCAGGAAAAATATTAACCGCCGCAGGCGCTGGCGCCGCTGCCGGTACACCCGCGGGGAATGAGCCGGGAAAGGCATCGCCCCACCTCATTTACTGCCATTATACCAGAAAAAGCAGGCCTGTCCACTATGAGAGGTGAGATGGGGAGGTGGAAGGTGGGATTTTCGCTCCCACCTCGCACCTCTCACCCCTCACTTACCCGCTGGATATCGGCGCCCAGGGCTTGCAGGCGTTTTTCCAGTTGTTCATAGCCCCGGTCCAGGTGCTGAACGCCTTCCAGCCGGGTTTGACCAGGAGCCATCAGGCCGGCAATCACCAGCGCTGCTCCCGCGCGCAGGTCAGAAGCCTCTACCGGACTGCCGCTTAAAGCGGCAATGCCGTTGATTATCGCAACCTGTCCTTCAATCTTTATATCGGCTCCCAGGCGCCGTAATTCAGCAGCATGCTTGAAACGATTTTCAAAAATGCTCTCCACTATAACGCTGGTCCCTTCGGCCATCGTTGCCAGGGCCATAAACTGGGGTTGCATATCGGTGGGGAAACCGGGGTAGGGTAAAGTCTTGCAGTCAACAGCCTTCAAGCGCCCCTGTCCCCGGAGGCGAATGCCGTCCTTTTTTACCGTTATCCGCGCCCCCATCTCAGTCAGTTTGGCCAGGACGGCCAGGAGGTGCTCGGCCTGGCAATCCTGCACCAGGACGTCGCCACCGCTGGCGGCTGCCGCCGCCAGAAAAGTGCCGGCTTCAATCCGGTCGGTAATAATCCGGTAGTCTGTCCGTTTAAGCTCCCTGACCCCTTCAATGCGGATGGTATCCTGGCCGGCTCCCTGCACCCGCGCTCCCAGACGGTTAAGGAAATTCTGCAGATCAACGATTTCGGGCTCGCGGGCGGCATTATGGATGATCGTAACCCCTGCCGCCAGGACGGCGGCCATCATCAGGTTCTCTGTCGCCCCGACACTGGGAAAATCCAGGTAAATAGTGGTCCCTTGAAGCCCGGTAGTACAGGCCTCGATATAACCCTGTCTCTCATTTACCTCGGCCCCCATGGCGGCAAAACCTTTCAGGTGCAGGTCCATAGGCCGGGAACCGATGGCACAACCCCCGGGATAGGGTACCCGGAAGTAATGGCAGCGGCCCAGCAAGGGGCCCATGACCAGGTTGGAAGCCCGCAGCTGGCGCATTAAGGCCGCCGGTACTTCGGGTTCAATGACCTTGGCCGGGCTGGCCAGGATGGTGCTATTAGAGCGTTCAAGCTTTAATCCCAGGGAACGAATCACAGCCGCCATAACAGTTACATCCAGCAGCCTGGGGACCCGCTCTAAAGTACACTCCCCGGTAGCCAGGAGCATGGCCGCCATAATCGGCAAGGCGGCGTTTTTGGCCCCGTTGACGGCCACTGTCCCCTCCAGACGCTGCCCCCCGTTGATGACCAGATACTCCAAGGCTTACTCCCCCCATACTTCTACTTCCAGCTCCAGGTTGATGCCAAAGGATCTGGCCACTGCTTCCTGGATCCTGTTGATGAGTTCCAGAACATCCGCTGCCCTGGCCCGGCCGCGGTTAATAATAAAGTTGGCATGTTTGGTCGCCACCTGGGCCGGCCCAACCTGCCAGCCGCTGGCGCCCGCAGCTTCTATCAGCCGGCCGGCGTAATGCCCCGGCGGGTTTTTGAAAACGCTGCCGGCATTGGGCCATTCCAGGGGTTGCCTGGCCCGCCGCCGCGCCAGGTTGGCCTGCACCCGCTCGCGGATGGCCCGCGGGTCGGTGGCCGCCAGCTGCAAATCGACCGCTATCACTGTCCCCGCCCGGCGCAGGGAACTATAGCGATAGGCGAAGTCTATATCCCGTGATGCCAGGTAAAGGTGACCGCCTGCCGGGGTGATAATGGCCGCCCCCTGGATGACATCACCCAGGCAACCTTCCGGTGTGCCGGCGTTCGTGACTGCCGCCCCGCCTGCCGTAGCCGGGATGCCAGCCATAAACTCCAGCCCCCCCAGGCCGGCCGCCGTCGCCGCTTTAAGTACCCGCGCCATCAGGACACCGGCGCTGCATCGCACCACCGGCTCCGCGACCTCAACCTGCCCCCAGGCACCGGTCTGAATAACCATCCCCCGCACACCGCCGTCACGAATCAGCAGGTTGGACCCGTTACCCATTATATGGAGCGGCAGGCTTTTCTGCCGGCTGAATTCCAGGCAGAACTCCAGATCCTCCCTGCTTTGCGGCCGGGCCAGTAAGTCCGCCGGCCCGCCAATGCGCCAGGTAGTATAAGGGGCCAGGGGTTCATCTACCCTTACCTCTCCCTGCAGGCCCTGCTGCAACTCCCGTGCCAGGACCCCTGCCGCCATCTTTAAGCCTCCACTCCAAGTAAAGTATCTTTCCCATCCAGGAAGCGGGCCAGTTCGGCGCCGATGTGCCAGACATCGCCCGCCCCCAGCGTTAAAACCAGGTCGCCGGCACGGCATGATCTTTGTAAGAAAGCCAGGGTTTCCTCCCCGGTCGGCAGGTAATACACCTGCTGGTGCCCGTTTCTTTTGATTTCTTCCAGGATGAGGCGCGCCGTCACCCCGTCGAGTGGCTCTTCGCCGGCAGCATAGATGTCATTGATAATAACAACGTCCGCCTGGTTGAAGGCGCGCCCGAATTCCCGGTACAGGTGATAGGTACGGGTATAACGATGGGGCTGAAAAACAGCTACCACCCGCCGCGCCCCGGCCTGGCCGGCCGCTGCCAGGGTGGCGGCGATTTCCGTCGGGTGGTGGGCGTAGTCATCGACTACGCGGGTTATGCCGTCATCCCAGAGAATCTCAAAACGCCGGCCCACGCCGCGAAAATCCTCCAGGGCTCCGGCAACAACCGGGAAAGCAATCCCCAGGTGGTGGGCTGCGGCGATGGCTCCCAGGGCGTTCAAAATATTGTGGGCCCCCGGCACCCTTAAGCGGAGGTCGCCCAGGCGGCGACCATGATGGTAAATAACGGCCTGCCCCGCCAGACCCTGCAGGGTTATCCCGGCAGCAAGATAATCAGGCGTTCCTTCGCGGCCATAAGTAACTGCCGGCCGCGTGCTGCGGGCGGCAAGCTGCATCAGGTGCTGATCCTCGGCACATAAAACGGCCGTGCCGTCGGGCCGCACCCGGGCCAGAAAGGCGGCAAAAGCGGCAATGATCTTTTCCATGCAGCCGTAGTGGTCAAGGTGGTCCGCCTCAATATTGGTTACCAGAGCGATTTCGGGCCGCAGCCACAAGAATGAACCGTCACTCTCATCGGCCTCAGCCACAAAAAAAGCCCCCTTGCCCGTCAGGGTGTTGCCGCCAAACTCGCGCACATAGCCGCCCACAACGGCCGCCGGGTCCAGGCCCCCGGCCTGCAGGGCCAGGGCGACCAGGGCCGAGGTCGTGGTCTTGCCGTGGGCGCCGGCCACGGCAATACCGCGCCGTTCATTAAAAAACCGGGCCAGCAATTCGCCGCGTTTGACTAACGGTAACCCCCGCTCCTTAGCCGCCACAACCTCCGGATTCGTTGGCGGCACCGCCGAAGAAATCACTACCTCCCGGACACCGGCAGCCACATTGGCGGCGTCATGCTGGTGGTAGATTGTAGCGCCCATATCCGCCAGTTGACGGGTAAACTGGTTCTGTTTGGGGTCTGAGCCTGACACCCGGTAACCCCTGTCCAATAATAGCCGGGCCAGGCCGCTCATTCCCACCCCGCCGATACCGACGAAATGGGCCCAACCCCCTGCTCCCAAGTCTGCCATCTCCTTCCTATGGAGCTACTCCCTACCCTGCAGCTACATTTGCATCATATGCGCAACCTGCATAACAGGTGATTACGCAAACACCCTATGGCCGGGCAGGTTTCCCGGAAGCATAACCTGACATCCATTGATGGCCCCCGCCTTATCTGTTCCCGGTCTCTGTTGCCAGGCTTGTCCGTTTAAATAATAAACGATCATTCCAGCTCAGCCAGAACGACCTTTATTATCGCCTCCAGGGCGTCGGGACGGCCCAGAGCTGCCGCAGCCGCCGCCATTGCCTGCCGGCGGCTGCCGTCGGCCAGGAGCCCTTTAACAACCTGGCAGAGGCGGCCCCCTTTAAGTTCCCGGTCCAGAATCAGTACGGCCGCCCCCTGCCTGGCCAGCGCCCGCGCATTATACTCCTGATGGTTGGCGGCCGCAAAGGGATAGGGGATCAAGATGGAAGGCAGGCCGCGGGCCAGAATCTCTGCTAAAAATGAGGCTCCGGCCCGTCCGATGACCAGGTCGGCTGCCGCCAGGGTGTGCTCCATATCATAAATATAAGGTCTTATGGTAATATTACCATATTTGCCCAGCTCTATTCCCGTTGCTCTTAGCAACTTCAAGTAATTCTCGTAATCGTTACGCCCGGTTATCTGCATAATATGGACGCCGGGCCGGCCGGCCATTTCCTTCAGCAGCGGCAGCATCGCCTGGTTGATGCTTTTCGCCCCCTGGCTGCCGCCGACAGCCACTATTAGCAAATCGTCTGCCCCGAGACCCAGCCGGCGGCGGCTGGCTTCCCGCTCGGCCATGAGGATCTCCGGCCGCACCGGCAGGCCGGTAGTCACCAGGCGTGCCCGACGGGGAAAACGACTCGCCGCCTCGGCAAAGGTCAGACATACGGCGCGCGCCACCCTGGCCAGCAGGCGGTTGGTAACGCCGGGAAAAGCATTCTGCTCATGGAGGACAACCGGGACCCCCTGCAGGGCTGCAGCCAGGCATACCGGCCCGCTGACGTAACCGCCGGTGCCGATAACCAGATGCGGCCGGAAGCGACGCACATGGAGCCAGGCTACACCCAGACCGCGGGCTACTCTGACTGCAGCCGCAATGTTTTTCCACCAGCGGCGCCGGGCCAATCCCTGGACGGAAATGGTAACCAGGGGCAAGCCGGCCCGGGGCACGACATCAGCTTCCAGGCCGCGGGCGCTGCCGATGTAGAGCAGCTCTACCCCCGGGCGGGCTTGCTGCAGGCCGCGGGCGATAGCCAGGGCCGGGTAAACATGGCCGCCCGTACCGCCGCCGGTAATAATGACGCGCAAAATCAGCTCACCCCTATGTAGCGGGATATGTTGAGGAGAATACCGATTCCCAGCAGAGAAAAGATCAGCGACGAGCCGCCGTAACTTACCAGGGGCAGGGTAATCCCCGTGACCGGCAGCATCCCGGTGACTACCCCCATGTTGATCAGCGCCTGAAGGGCCAGCATAATGGTCAAACCGGCGGCCAGGAGGCTGCCGAAGGCGTCCGGGGCTTTAAAGGCCGTATTGAAACCCCGCCAGATCAGGATCAGGAATAGCAGGACCACCAGGCCGGCACCGATAAAGCCCAGCTCTTCACTTAAAATAGCAAAGATAAAGTCCGTATGGTTTTCGGGCACATAATAGAGCTTCTGGCGCCCCTGACCCAGGCCGGTACCGAAGAGGCCGCCGGAGCCTATGGCCAGCAGGGATTGGATGGTCTGAAAACCGTTACCCTGGGGATCGGCCCAGGGGTCCAGGAAGGCCGTAAAGCGCGCCATCCGGTAAGGGGCGATGGCAATGGCCAGGGCTACGGCCGCCACCCCCAGCAGGGCCAGCAGGGCCAGATAGCGCCTGTCGGCCCCGGCTGCCGCCAACATCAGATAAGTGGTGCCGGCTACGGCGATAGCCGTCCCCAGATCAGGTTGAGCCAGAATCAAAAGACAGATCAGGCCCATCAGCGCCAGGTACGGTCCCAAACCATGGACCAGGTATTGCAGGCGCTGGCGGTTTTGGGAGAGGCTGGCCGCCAGGAAGATGACCATCGCCAGTTTGATAATCTCCGAAGGCTGGAAGGATAGCGAGCCTACTCCCAGCCAGCGGGCTGAACCGCGGGTAGCGGTGCCGGTAATCAGCACCAGCACCAGCAGGGTGACAGCCAGGCCCAGAAAGGGTACCGCCAGCCGCCGCAGGTAAGAATAATCGAACTGCATGGCAATAAACAGCCCGCTTAAACCCAGAGCCGCCCAGATGAGCTGGCGCTTGAAGAAGTAAAAGGCATCCCCGTAATTATACGTGGAAGTAAGGGCGCTGGCGCTGAAGACCATAATCATCCCCATCCCCAGCAGTAATACTGCCGGCAGCAGAATCCAGAAATCTATGGGTCCGGCCTTACGGCGCATCGACATTACCTCCCCTGAAATGAGGTGGGAAGTGGGAGGTGAGAAGTGGGAGGCTTGGCGGAACTGGCTGCGCCAGTTCCTGATTAAAGCCTGCCTGCCTCTATCTTCTCCCGTTCGCTGGTGGCGGCGGGCCGCCTTCCCAGTCGTCGGACCAGGTTTTTGAAGAGGTCGCCGCGCTCCTCATAGTTGTTGAACATATCCCAGCTGGCGCAGGCCGGCGAAAGCATGACGATATCCCCCGGCAGAGCGGCGCGGGCGGCTTCCAGGACAGCACCCTCAAAACTGACAGCCTGGTAAATACGGTTGATACCCGCCGCCCGGGCGGTCTGTTCCAATTGCGGGGCTGCTTCGCCTACCAGCACCAGGTACTTGACCCGAGCGGCCATCTTTTGGGCCAGCTGGGTAAAATCACTGCCCTTGTTTCGGCCTCCGGCAATAAGTATCAGGGGGTTGGGATAAGACTCGATGGCCTTCATGGTGGCTTCGGGGTTGGTCCCCTTGGAATCGTTGATATAGAGGACACCGTTCACTTCAGCCACCCGTTCCAGCCGGTGGGGGACCCCGGGAAAGGTTTTCAGGGTGGCGACCAGACTCTGCGGCCGGACCCCCAGCGCCAGGGCGACCAGCGAGGCTGCCAGGCAATTCTCCAGGTTGTGGTTGCCTTTCAGGGAAAGTTCCTCCCGGTGACACAGGCGGATATCGACACCGTTTAAGTTGCCATAGAGGACGTCGTCGCGCAGGAAAGCCCCCCGTTCCAGGGGCTGCTGACGGCTGAAAAACAGGACCTGCGCTTTGGCGGCGGCGGCCAGATCGCGGCTCAGGGGGTCATCGTAGTTCAGGACGGCGAAATCATCCGCTTCCTGAAAGGCCAGGATCCGGCGCTTGGCAGCCAGATAGCCCTCCAGGTTACCATGACGGTCCAGGTGATCGGGGGTGACATTTAAAACCACCGCCACTTGCGGGCGGAAAGAAGTAACGGCTTCCAGCTGGAAGCTGCTTACTTCGCAGACGATGTAACCCCCTGGTTGTACTTCCCCGGTTTCCTTTACCAGGGGGATACCAATATTGCCGCCTACTACCACCGGCAGGCCCGCTTCCTTGAAGATCCGGCCGCACAGCGAAGTAGTCGTCGTCTTGCCATTGGTACCGGTAATGGCCGCTATCTTTACTCCGGCCGGCAACAGGCGATAGGCCAGTTCCAGCTCACTCCAGACGGGTATCCCCAGCTGTCGTGCCTGCTCCAGGGGGGGTTCCCAGGCAGGGACGCCGGGGCTGGTAACTACCAGTTCGGGAGCCAGGGAGGCAATATCCGGATAGCGACCGGTGATCACTTCCACCCCGGCTTGACGGAGGGCCTCTATTTCCTTGCCTTTGACGGGTTCCCGATCGCAGGCGGTAACCGCCGCCCCCAGGCGGACCATGGCGGCTGCCGCCGCGCAGCCGCTGCGGCCCAGCCCGACTATCAGTACTTTTTTGCTCTGCCAGGACATACTCTTGTTACCTTCTCCTCCGAAAATAGCGTTCTATCATCATTAGCATGCTGCTCAGGGTGAGGCAGGTTCCCTCCG
>DFYS01000029.1 GCA_002383405.1 Moorella sp. UBA4076 | reverse complement strand
AACAGCTGAAAACCTGGCTCATGCTGCCCTACCTGATTCCCCCCTTCATCGGGGCTTTTGCCTGGACCCAACTCCTGGGACCAGCCGGTTATCTGAATAAATTCTACCAGTCCAGTACCGGTGCGGAGGGAGTCCTATTTAACATCTACGGTCCCGGAGGAATCATTCTGGTATTGGCAGTACATAGTTACCCCCTGGTTTATCTTACAGTCGTCGGTGCTTTTGCGCGCATTGACCCCGCCCTGGAGGAAGCGGCGCGAATCGCGGGAGCCACTCGCTGGCAGGTACTTAGAGACATCTGTTTCATTTTTGCTATCAACTTCTATCAGTTACCTGCAGAATTGATAGCAAAAGCAGTTTACGCTCTCCGAGAGGCCGAGTATTCCACCTGCCCGGCTGACGGGACAGGTGAACCACGGGCTTCTGGAGTCCCGCCCGCAACAGTGACCCTCACCAAAACACCCATGGCGGCGTATCCCAGTTCGGGCTTCCAAACGGCGGGGTGGTGCTAACGCCTATAAGGCTCCCACCTGAAGAACAGGGACGGCTTGGCCGCACCGGAATACCGTTTTCCGCATATTCCAGTGCAGGCTACCCGGCAGTGCTCAATCCCCGGAAGGGAATCTCATCGTTAAAGCCCGCCTCGCATACAGCCAAAATCCAGCCGGCCGCACGTTTCAGCAGTCTTTCTCCCGCCGGGCCAGCCCCTGCCCTTTCCCGGGAACATCCCGGGAAGATAAAAGGTTAGCTGGCTTGTCTTTGTTGATAACGCTGAAGCAGTATTTCTTTAACCTTCCGGTAAGGTGTATAGCGGGTAATTTCCGTATCAAGCAATCTGGTTTTTAAGTTTACGGCACCCACAAGGTCGGCATCTGCTGTAAAACCGCACTTCCGGCATTTAAACGTATCGCCACTGCGGTTTCGGGCATCCACCCAACCGCACTGCGGACACTGCTGGCTGGTGTAGGCCGCGTTTACCGGCCCGGGGTCGGTTACCGAGTAAATGTAATTTTTGTATTCTAGCCGTTTCTTGATTATGTTTCGCTGCCAGTTGGCTACCTTGCGGGAAAGCCCTTTGCTTCGGGCTTTACCCCGCAGGTGGGCTAGATCCTCGTAGGCTATCGTTTGCGGCCGGCGTTCCCGGTAGAGTTCGTTGAAGGCACGGTTAATTTCGTTCTCGCACCTGGTTCGATACTTTTTATTCCTTTTGGTTTGTTTGACTAGGCCCAGGTTATGCCGCAAGATGCGCCTGGCCTTGTTCGGGTCCTGTTTGAGGAATTTCCGGTACAGTGCCCAGAGCCTGCCGCGCTTCTGGCTTTTCGCCAAGATACGGTCAGACATTTCCTGCAGAGCTTCGCCGTATTCAGGCCGGTACTTTTTGCCGGTGTCGTCGGTGAACACTTCCGTTATGCCCAGGTCAATGCCCGTTTCTCCCTTGCCGGCTGGGTAGATTTGCGGTTCCCTGGTCAGGTGGATTTCTACTGCTTGTTTGTCGGGTAGAAGCACCACCCGCAGGTTGCCTTCCATAGCGTGCATCCCAGTTAGCGGGATGACTACCCTTTTACCGGGGATTAATGTCGCCACAGAAATATACTGCCGTCTTCCGGTAGCAAACACCCGGTACATCTGCTGGTCCACGGCGAAGCTGCGGGCCTTCTTTACCCGGGGCCTACTACCCAGAACGCGGCTGAAGGTGCGCTGCAGGTACTTTCTCCCTTTGCTGCGGCCCTTCGCGTCCAGGTTTATCTCTTCGTTGATTACATCTTCGCCGGTGAAGACGGCTTTCAGGCGTTTCCAGTCGCGGCCGTACTTTTCGTGTTTGTATAAGAACCAAAAGGCGTAGTGCTTTTCTTCGCCGGTCAATCCTTCATGGCGGTAAAGGCGTTCTTGGACCTTCACGATGGCGGCCTCCCACTGCCGTTCCAAGGTGAAAAGGGCGTCATCCAGGGCCAGCTTCCACTGCCGGGCCTGCAAGCCGAAGGGGCTGGCGAAACCAGCGGCGACCAACTCGTCCCGCAGCTTTCGCTTTTGGCCCAGATAGGGCAGGTATTTGATGTGCCCGTATGCAACCAGAAAGGCGTCCTTCTGGCGGGCATAGGCTTCAGTTACCTGCACGATTTCAGCCCACTTGGCCCTGTTCAGCGGCAGGCTTTTCTGTTTTACTGTCTGCTGCATTTGCCAGTGCCTCCCTTACTGTTCTGGTCAATTTACGGGCTTTGTAGGTCCTCTGGCCGTAAAGCCTGGTCGCGAAGTGCTGGACGATGCTGATCAGGTCTTCGGTCAGCTCTTGGGCCGGGGACATGTCTTCGGCTTTGTTGGCTACTAAAATTTCACAGCCAAATTTGGCGAACAGTCCTTCGAAAAAGTCAAACCCAAACCGCACCAGGCGGTCTTTATGGGCAACGATTGCTGTTTTGATTTCTCCCCGGGTGACCATGCCGCACAGCTTTAAGAAATTCTTGCGCTTATAGTTGAGGGCGGAACCGACGTCAGTGAGTATTTCGTCTACGGTTAATCCCTTGCCGGCGGCGAAGTCCTTCAGATAATGCAATTGGTTTTCCAGATCCGGTTTCTGGCCGGCGGAAGATACCCGGGCATACAGCACTATTTTCTTTGGCTCCTGACGATTATTTATCCCCAGCGCCCGGTAAAACATTTCTTCCGTATACCTGCGTTTGTTGGTTGGCGTGCGCAGGGCGACCAGTTTGCCTTCTTTGTCCCAGGCACGCAGAGTGGATACACTGACTCCCAGCATTGCGGCGAATTCACTAACTGTATACAGCTTCATAAGAATCACCACCTGATATTAGTTTATATCAGGCGGTGATGATTGGCAATACCTATTTTGAATATTTGCTAGAAGGGAAGAGGCTGTTTTGTACCTCCTTTCCCGTAATGGCTCCGGCTTTAATGAGCGGTGCCCTGCTGGTGTTCGTTTCGGCCATTGCCAACTTTGGTGTGCCGGCAACCCTGGGCTTTTCCAGCGGCAGCTACCCTGACTATGGCCTGCGGCGGGATGATAGCCTACCTGACGTTTAAGGTCCGGTGGCGGCAGCGCACCCTGCTGGAGTTTTTGGCCAGCCTGCCTTATGCCGTACCCGGAACAGTAGTTGCCCTGGCCATGATCCTGACCTACAGCCAACCACTGCCGTTAACAGGTTGGCGGCTGTACAATACCCTCTGGATCATTCTCCTGGCTTACATCATCCGCTACCTGATATTTCCGGTACGCAGTACAGGTGCGGTTTTAAGCCAGATAGCGGGCAACCTGGAGGAAGCAGCCCGTTTGAGCGGCGCCCGCTGGGGCCAGGCCATGCGGCATGTAGTATTACCCCTGATCCGGCCCGGACTGATAGCGGGGTGGTTTCTGGTGCTCATCCCCACTATGCACGAGCTTACCCTCTCCATTCTTCTCTGGTCGGCAGGCAATGAAACCCTTGGCGTGGCCGTTTTTAACCTGCAGGAGGCCGGGGATATCCCGGCTACTGCCGCCCTGGCGATGATCACTATTATCCTGGTCCTGGCCGTTAATTATCTAGCCCGGCAGGTGGGCCGGATAAAGACCGGTTTTTAAAGAGGTGGCATAAAATATGGCCCAGCTGGTTTTAAGCAGGATAAACAAAAGTTTCGGGCCCGCTCCTGTACTCCGGGATTTTTCTCTAGAAGTAGCCGCGGGGGAATTCCTTTCGCTTCTTGGCCCTTCGGGTTGCGGCAAAACCACCGCTCTGCGGATCATCGCCGGCCTCCTGCAACCTGACAGCGGCAGTATTACTATCGGCGGCCGGTACGTCTACCAGGCCGAACAGGGTTACAACCTGCCGCCGGAAGAACGTCAGGTGGGTATGGTCTTCCAGTCCTACGCCCTGTGGCCGCATATGCGGGTAGGGGAGAACATAGCCTATCCCCTGAAGCTGCGGCGCTACCCCCGGCAGGAGGTCCAGGAACGGGTGACAAAAATACTGGACCTGGTAGATCTTGCCGGTCTGGAGGAACGTTATCCCCACCAGTTGTCGGGAGGCCAGCAGCAGCGGGTTGCCTTAGCCCGGGCCCTTGTCGCCGAACCCCTGGTCCTGCTCCTGGATGAACCCCTGAGCAACCTTGATGCCAGGTTGCGTGAGAGGATGCGCCTGGAATTGAAAGATATCCAGAAACGTGTCGGAGCCACCATCATTTATGTCACCCATGATCAGTTGGAAGCCCTTACTATGTCCGATCGCGTGGCTGTCCTGCACCAGGGGCGGCTGCAACAAATAGACAGCCCGGCAACCATCTACGAGCGCCCCCGCAATACTTTTATCGCCGATTTTGTGGGCAACCATAATTTACTGCCGGCAAAAGTGATGGATACGAAGGGCTGTTTGCTCCTGCAAAACAGCGACCCTGCCGCCTTTATAAGGCTGCCCCTCCCGGACGGGGTCAGGGTGGGCCAGGAGGTTAAGCTCGCCCTGCGCCCTGAAGCCCTGGCCCTCGCTCCCCGGCAGGGGAACGGCGAGGTGCCGGGACGCATCCTGTGCACCCTTTACCGCGGCCGGGAGGTAGAATACCTGGTAGCTGTGGGGCAGGATAAAATCCGTATCCTTACCCCTGGCAGGGCATCGTGGATGCCGGGGCAAGAGGTCGATATCAAAATCAACGAAGGACTGGTTTTTTTGGCATAGACTCTGTGGCTACTCTTTAGTGCCAGCAGAGGATGAAAATGATGGCCACCGTACTATTTCCCGGGTAAATATAGAAGGGAGACGGAAATTGCAGATTGGAGTTGCTTCGGAACTATTGCGTTCTCATAACCTGCTTCAAGTTATCGACCTGGTAGCAGCAGCGGGATTTCAAGGAATAGAAATCTGGGTGGATCACTGGCAACGAAGTGAATTAACACCCCGCCGGCTTTTACGGCACCTGCAAAGTAGCGGCCTGGCCTGGACCATGCATGCCGACATGCGGGATCTGAACCTTACCTCTTCCAACTCCGGGATCTACCGGGAATCCTTACGGCAGATCAACAAATCTATCACCCTCGCCGCCGCTATCGAGGCACGTGTACTCACCCTGCACCCGGGACATATGAGTTCCAGCAAAGGAAGCCCGGAAGACTATTGGCCGCGACAGGTTGAAGTTTTCGCCCGCCTGGCGGACCATGCGGCAGCTGCCGGCGTCCAGCTTGCTGTCGAAAACATGGAGCCGCGAGCCGGCGAGTTTATTATTAGTTTAGCCGACATCCAACGCTTGCTGGCAGCAGTAGGCAGGCCCTCCCTGGGCGTAACCCTGGATCTGGCCCACCTTTATGGCCAGGAAAGAGTGGAAGCTTTCATCACCGGGGCCCCGCAGCTGGTCAACGTCCACCTGAGCGACGCTTCTCCCGGATGCCGCCATCTCTTGTTGGGCCGGGGGGAATCAAATTATCGGAGACTCCTGGACATCTTGTGCCGCCGCTATGATGGCCTGATCATTCTTGAAGGGTACACCCCCGAACATGAAAAAGGGTGCCTTGATTACCTCTACCAGAAATGGCAGGAATACCTGAACGGGGGTCGGAAAGTAGAGGTTTCACACGGATGATTTGCCTTGGTCGCAGAAGATAGAAAAGGCCCAAATAAAAAGCCATCCCTTTCGAGTGGCTGCATACGCCGGGTAAAATCCGGCAGGCCTTTACGTTCCGGCTTCACACTACCGGCAAGAGCCAGTGCCTTTTGTCATGTTTTTTCGGTTTCGTACTTGAGAAACTCATACAGGGATCTAATTCCTCGACTTCGTCATACTTTTGCAGGCACTCGTAGTACACCCGCTTATCTTCGTCATAGACAATCAGGGGCGGGTGATCATGGGTCATAAGATCGATTATAATTATATCACAATTTTTTACAAACTCAGGCAAATTCCTGAGGGTTGCAGCTTATACGTCGCCATCCTTGACCGCCTGTCCCCCGGTAACGAAGTGATAAAACCGCCGCCGTGATCGATAGCCGGATGCTGCTAGCTTTAGCCGGCGGTCTTGTAGCGCCTGAACTGCACCGTGCCGTCCATCGCGGAGGGCGTCCATCTATAAAAAACGGGCTCCCTGAAACTGCTCTCAGAAAGCCGTAAATCCATATGGCAACCGTTCAAAATGAACTTGTATCTATATTGACCTTAAGTTTTGGCGGCGAGAGTGGGATTCGAACCCATGAGGCGGGCTGTTAACCCGCCTACTCGGTTCCGATCGCTAAAAATGAGTGTTCGCGGGTGATTTTTGGGTGTTTTTGTGTCCTGCCGGAGTGGGGGAAAGGCTGTGTACATGCGGGTTTTAAGAGTGTGTGCCGGGCGGGGAGAGTCTTCGGGGAAAATGCTCCCAAAAGAATGTTTTTCGGATAAGTGTGAGCGTTTTGGCCTCTTTAACCATTATCATGGCATCACCAAGATGTGGTCCGACAGATGAACCTGAAATGACATCCCGGAGTTTTGTGCTTTGTTTTTGAGTTTTGCAATCACTGAAGCACCCATATCCATTACAGCCACACTCCAATCACATCATGTACTCGTTTTATCGCCTTCCGGCGCTTTGCGTAGGCCAGCAGATTTTTGATATTTTTCTTCGGGTCGGCAAGGTATGCCTGAATCGCTTTATTAAATGTTTCTTTGTCCATGTCGGATTCATATTTGAGGCACTCGCAAATGAGCCTGTCACGGTCAAAAATTTTCATGGTGCATCCCTCAATCTCAATCGTTGACACACCGTAAGAAAGCCGTTCCGGTGGTACAAAAAACGGGTTTACATAGGGGTAATCAATTTCAAATCGAGAAGGAGAAGCATTTTTGCTTATGATAATATCCCATTGCATAGGAGTTCTATCGCTGTATCCGTAATAAAAAAGAGCGGTATTAAGCCACAGCACTCCGTCAGGAAAGAGACGAGCTACAATGGCAGCCTCACCTG
>DFYS01000088.1:2195-5568 GCA_002383405.1 Moorella sp. UBA4076 | reverse complement strand
TATATACACCTCCAGGATGAGATGTGCGAGGTAAAATGCGCCCTCCGGGAACCTGCCCCACCCCTCAACCTCACATAATACTGCCATTTTCATCCTTCTGCTGGTGCCGCACCAGCGGCACGGGCGTCTACCCTGGTAGTACTCTGTTAATACCATATAATTCGACAGTCAGGGGCATTTTCCTGCAACTTTATGGAAAAAATGTGTCAAAAAAGCACTACCTTAGTACAGCGTCGACAAAATATTTAAATAACGCTTCCTGCCGGGGATCACTCCGGTATAAATCCTCCGGATGCCACTGAACACCAATCACTGCTCCTCCACCTTCACCCTCCAGGGCCTCAATGATCCCATCGGCAGCCAGAGCGCTAACCTTCAGACCCTGACCCACCCGGCAGACAGCCTGGTGATGCAGGCTGTTGACCTGTGCCTGCGGCCCCAGAATTGCCGCCAGAGCAGTCCCATCCATAACCTGGAGCGAATGGGTCGGTTGCCCCCGCGGTTCCTTCTGGCTGTGCTCCAGGGCTCCCGGTACCTGCATGCCGATATCCTGGTACAGGTCACCGCCGGCAGCCACATTGAGCACCTGGAGGCCGCGGCAGATGGCGAGAATGGGCTTCCCGGCCGCCAGAGCGGCACGGGTAAGGGTAAGCTCAAAGGCATCTCGTTCCGGCACGACTTTATAAAGTTCAGTTGCCGGTTGGGCGTTAAAAAAAGACGGCTCGATATCACCGCCACCGGTTAAGAATAACCCGTCTATCCCATCTATGTAACCTGCCGCCAGCTCCGGGATTACCGGCGGCAAAAGGAGCGGCCGGCCCCCGGCGGCCGCAATGGCCTGCAGATAACTCGTCCGTAGAAAAACACGTTCGCGGCTCCCTTCCAGGTCGCAGGTAACCCCTACACGCGGTAAACTCATATCATAACCCCCGGATTATTACCCCCGGACGACCAGCCACAGGGACGTTTTTTGCGGCATGGCCCTCCTGCCTCNNCTTGCCTCCTGCCTCTTGCCTCCTGCCTCTTGAATCATATCTCAATCAAATCCAGGCTGATCTCGAGAGCGCGGTTGACCTTTTCCAGGGTTTCTTCGTCAAGAACGGCTACTTTTTGTTTGAGGCGACTTTTATCGATGGTGCGGATCTGTTCCAGCAGGATAACCGAATCCCGCTCCAGGCCGCTCCTGGCAGCGCTGATCTCGATATGGGTGGGCAGTTTGGCCTTGGCAATCTGCGAGGTGATAGCCGCGACAATCGTAGTGGGGCTGTATTGATTGCCAATGTCATTCTGGACGATCAGTACCGGCCGGGTCCCTCCCTGTTCGGAACCGACCACGGGATTTAAATGGGCGTAAAAGATGTCGCCACGGCGAACCAGCATATTATTTACACTCCGCCAGCCTGTCATCGTTGTATTTTTGGGCTTCACTCTCTAGATCATAGTGTTCCACCACCAGGGCCAAATTGATTGATGCCATTTCCTGGTAACCACGTTTCATCTGCTCACGGATGTCACGGCGTTTGCGTTCTGTAATATATAGCTTCATGGCTTCGCGAATAAATTCACTGCGGTTACGCTTTTCCATGGTCGCCAGACCATCGACCTCGGCCAGGAGGCTCTCCGGCAAGCTGATCATAATCCGTTTGACACCCGGCAAGAAAAGGCACCCCCTAATTTGGATGCGGGAAACGAATCCGCTCCGACCAATTCCAACCTCAAAGTCCCGCCTCTCATTTCCCACATCTCACTTCTCAAATAGTATTGCTGTCACGATATAATCAATTATAGCGGTAAAGGATTACCAGCGCAAGATCAAAAGAAACTTTTTTTCGTGGCCATTTTTTAACTTTGTTGTTACTATTCAGGCCGCTGGCCATACGAGTGCTGCCTGCCGTGAATATCTCTCGAACCGGGAAGCCGTAGTTGGCCGCCAGCTTCAGCATGTAGTGCTGTATCTCTCGAACCATCCAGGCCGTCACTTGAACCCGCGAGCTCTTACAATCAAGCTTACCGTCTGGCAGGCTGAGCAGTTGCACCTTGTTTATATACTCGCGGTACCCGGCCGGAGATCAGGCAGAGGATCTCGTAGTTGATTGTCCCCATCCACGCAGCCACTTCTTCTACGGCCAGGCTTTGTTCCCCCTGGCGACCAAAGAGGGCCACTTCATCACCCTCGCGGGCCTCCGGGATGGCGCTGACGTCTACCATGCACTGGTCCATACAAACGCGGCCGACGACCGGTGCCCGGCGGCCGTGGATTAACACCTGCGCCCGGTTGGAAAGGAGGCGCGAATACCCGTCGGCGTAGCCCACCGGCAGGGTGGCTATCCGGGCTGGTTCGTGGGTGCAGTAGGTGCAACCATAACTGATATACGCCCCGGCCGGGACTTCCTTCACCAGGATAACCCTGGTTTTCAGGGTCATCGCCGGTTGCAGGTCCAGGCGTTCCCCGCGGACCTCCGGGGAGGGATAATGCCCGTAAAGGATGATCCCAGCCCGGACCAGGTTGCCATGGGCTGCCGGCATGTCGATGATGGCGCCGCTGTTTGCGGCATGACGCCAGGGGAAAGTAAGGCCGCGTTTTTTTAAATCGGTAATTACGCGCTGAAATAAAGCCAGCTGCCTTTCAGTATAGCTTTTATCAGCAGCATCGGCAGCAGCAAAATGAGTGAAGATACCCTCCATCTGTACGTGGGGCAACCTGGCTATAGTCAGGGTCGCTGCCACCGCCTGATCCGGTAAAAAACCCAGCCGGCCCATGCCGGTATCGATTTTTATATGCAGGCGCGCCCGGGTTCCGATAGCGGCGGCTGCCTGATCCAGGGCGCGCGCCTGCTCCACGGTGAAAATCGTCTGGGCAATATCCGCCGCCACCACCCGGCCGGCATCTTCAGGCGGGGTGTAGCCCAAAATAAGCAGCGGGGCGGTAATCCCCTCCTGCCGCAAAGCCAGGGCTTCATCGAGAGTAGCTACTCCCAGCCAGGTAACGCCGCCGGCCAGGGCCGTCCTGGCTACCTGGACGGCGCCGTGGCCATAAGCATTGGCCTTGACGACGGCCATGATCTCCGTCTGCGGAGCGAGCAGGCTTTTGATAGCGCGGACATTATGGGTGATGGCATCTAAATCAACCTCGGCCCAGACTGACCGTGACATTGCTATATTACCCCCGGTATTAGATGTGTGAGGTGGGAAGTGGGAGGTGAGAAGTGAGAGGCTTTCCAGCACGTTAACCTTGGCTCCTTAAATTCCTGACGGGTCTATTACCGATGCTCAGGTTGTGTATGAACAACTGTATTGCCTGGTTTTAGTGCTGGACAGATTTGAGCCTGCTTAATGTCTACCCTGAAAATAGCATTCCGCCTGCGCTACTGTA
>DFYS01000088.1:0-2146 GCA_002383405.1 Moorella sp. UBA4076 | reverse complement strand
CCTCACCCCACCACAACATTTTCATTCTCTGATGGAGCCGCTGCAGGCGGCGTGGTGGTCTACTCAGCCTGCCTTGCGGCCCAACTGATAGCAATAGCTCAGGTACCTCCGGGTGCCCCCTCCAGGTCGCGTAAGACACCGGGTAAATACTCGAGCAGGTCCCCGGCCAGCAGGGCGTGCTGGCCCTTTGTTGCTGCGGCGGCGTCCCCGGCCGCCCCGTGCAGATAGGCACCCACGGCGGCCGCCACCCCCGGTTCCAGTCCCTGGGCCAGCAACCCGGCAATGATGCCCGTCAGTACGTCACCGCTGCCGGCCGTAGCCATACCGGGATTGCCGGTGGGGTTGATAAAGGTTTGCCCGTCAGGCCAGGCAATAACAGTCCGCGCCCCTTTCAGGAGCAGGACCACCTGCCACTCGCGGGCGTATTTGCGCGCCACCTCCAGGCGGTCTTCCTGGATCCTTGCCGCCGTGGTCGCGGCCAGGCGGGCCATTTCCCCCGGGTGGGGCGTTAAAACCAGGGGGCCATGCTTGCCGGCCAGAATACCGGTATCGGTGGCCAGGGCATTTAAGGCATCAGCGTCGATGACGGCCGGTACCTGCAGGCGGGGCAGCAGTCCTTTTACCAGTTCGACGGTAGCCGGGTCGCGGGAAAGGCCGGGACCGAAGGCCAGGACATCGCACTGGGCCAGGCGCTCCGTAACCGGTTCCAGCGCCTCGCGGCTCAACGACCCGGTTGCCGTTTCCGGCAGGGGGCAGGTCATGACTTCCGTCGTTTTCATTGCCAGGATGCTTTGCACGCCCCGGGGCACGGCCGCAGTTACCAGGCCGGCCCCGGCCCGCAGGGCCGCCGTAGCTGCCAGGGTGATCGCCCCGGTCATCCCCGGCGAGCCGCCCACAGCCAGGACGTGGCCGTAAAGGCCTTTATGGCCGCCGGCCTCACGGCCGGGCAGGTGGGAACGGCACCAGGCCGGCGTTACTAGGTGATGGCTGAAGTGCTGACCGTCAACCAGTTTCTGCGGGATGCCGATATCGGCTACCTCCAGGCGGCCGGTAAAGGTGGCTCCCGGCTCGACCACCAGCCCCAGTTTGGGCAGGGCGAAAGTCACCGTCCAGGCGGCCTGAATGCAAGGGCCCAGGACCCTGCCGGTATCGGCTTCCAGACCCGAAGGCAGGTCCACAGCGACTGTATCCCGGCGGGCTTTATTGATCATGGTAATCACGGCTGCCGGCAGGCCCATGGCCGCCCCTTTAAAGCCGGTGCCAAAAATGGCATCTACTACCACATCGGCATAGAGAAGGGCGATGTCGGCGCGTTGCAGGTGGCTTTCCCCCAGCAGGGGGAAGATACGGCCGCCCATGCGCTGGAAGATCTCCAGGTTGGTGCGGGCGTCCCCCCGCAGGTCCTCGGGCCGCGCCAGCAGGAAAACCTTGACCTCCGCGCCCTGGTTTAACAGGTGGCGGGCGACCACCAGACCGTCGCCACCGTTATTGCCTTTGCCGCAAAAGATCAGCATTCGGCGGCCCTTGACCTGTTCTTGCAAGTGGCGGCGCAGGGATTCGACAACCCTTAAACCGGCGTTTTCCATGAGGACAATGCTGGGGATCAGGTAGTCACTGCTGCTCAGGCGGTCCAGCTGCCCCATCTCCGCTGCCGTTACCAGATACATGATTGATCCTTCCTCGTTCTTCTAATACTCACGCGCTCAGGCGCCCTCCGGAAACCTGCTTNNCGGGCTGATAACAGTTCAGCCGCCCAGGTGTTCAACTCACCACCGCTACTGCTGCGGCGTAATCCCGGCAGTGGGACAGGCTGACACTTACCGCGCCCGTACCCAGTTCCTGCGCCTGTTGCCGGGCACGGCCACGGAGCACTACCTGCGGCGGCCCGCTCTCCTGGCGGATTATCTCGATATCGCGAAAGGAACACTGGCCCAATCCCAGCCCCAGAGCCTTCATTACCGCCTCCTTGGCGGCAAAACGAGCGGCCAGGGAAGGCCCGGGACGGCTGCGGCCCAGGCAGTATTCCTGTTCCGCTGCCGTAAACAGCCGCGCCAGCAAACGCGGGCGGCGCCGCAGAGCCCTTTCCAGGCGCTCTATTTCAATAATATCAATGCCACTGCTTAGCATAATCCCATCCTAACCATTT